>CAYXXW010000059.1:0-12437 GCA_964469115.1 uncultured Melioribacteraceae bacterium | reverse complement strand
GCTTTAGGAGCGGATGGAATTGCAATCTCTAATTCAGCGATTCAAGCAATTGGATGTTTGGGAATGCGAGCATGCCACACTAATAATTGTCCGGTCGGTATTGCAACGCAAAGAGAAGATTTACGTTCAAGAATAATTATTGATAAATCAGCTGAACAACTTAAAAATTATTTTGAAGCAACTAACGATCTAATGAAAGTACTTGCAAGGGCTTGCGGACATAATAAATTAAGTGATTTCAATATTAACGATCTTACTACATTTAACTATAATCTTTCAAAATTAAGTGGAGTAAAATTTAGCGGTTTTGAGTTTTAGTATTCTTACAATAAAATGAAAAATTCCAACTAGAATATATGGGTTTATTAAAAAAATACTTCAGCTGGCTTCAGAAAGATGTTCCGACTGGTGAAGTTGAGAGATATCCTGAAATAAATGAAAATGGTGAAACATCCGTAAAAGGAATTTTTATTATTGGAGACTTGACCGGAATTCCACTCCTTAAACTTGCTGCAGAAAGCGGCAAAAAAATAATAAACTATTTTGAAAACGATAAAGCCTTTCGCAAGCAAAAACAAAATAATGATTCTCAAGACATTCTGGATATTCTAATTGTTGGTGCCGGACCTGCCGGAGTAGCAGCGGGTATTGAAGCTGCTAATAAATATTTTAAATTCAAGATTGTTGAGTCAGCACAAAAGTTTAACACCATAATTAACTTTCCAAAAGGAAAACCAATAATTGCAGCTCCGGATAATTATCAACAAGAATCGGAGTTAAAAATTGAAGATGGTATTAAAGAATCACTACTTAATGATTTGAACAACCAGATTGATAACATCAGCCTTCCAATTGTAGAAGGCGTGATGGTGGAAAAAATAGAGAAAGCAAATAATCATTTCAATGTAATTACCAGCGTAGATAATTACAAAGCACTAAGAGTTATAATTGCAATCGGCAAATCGGGTAATGCACGAATGCTGAACGTAAAAGGGGAACATCTCCCCAAAGTTTATAATCGTTTGATTGACCCTCTTGATGCTAAAGATGAAGACGTTCTTGTTGTTGGTGGCGGTGATTCAGCTTTAGAGACTGCAATTGCTATTGCTGATTGCGCTAATTCTGTAACTCTTTCTTATAGAAAAACCAGCTTTGCTCGACCTAAAGAACAAAATGAAAAGAAATTAAAGTCTCTTGTCTCGGAAGGTAAAGTTAAACTTTATATGGGTTCGAACATTAAAGAGATAAATGAAGATTCCGTTCTTATTTCTGTAAGTAGCAACGAAGAAGTTGAAATAAATAACTCCATGATCTTTACAATGATTGGAAAAGAACTTCCCACTGACTTTTTCAAACGAAGCAAAATTAAAATGGAAGGTGAACTTTCCTTTACATCAAAACTTCAATTTGTACTTCTAATACTTTTTGCAAGTGTGCTTTATTTTGGCAAAAGCAGTGCAGATTACTATAAAAGTTTTTATGGTAAAGTCGATTCTTGGTCCGAAGTATTTACATATATATTAAGTGGAGAATTTTGGCTCAAGTTTATTACTCTTCCCTATATAATTATTTCAACTCTTTTCTCTGATGTAATAAGAATTTGGAATGTAACTAAATATATAAATGCCTCTGTCGCATACTTTTCCTTTATTGCATTTATCATTCTTGGTTTTTATCTATTATATAAATTTCTAAAAGATTTTATCCCAAAGATCGCGTTTGATTGGCAAACGCTAAAATATTCCTATTTTATTTTGATTGGAATGTTCTTTGCTTTTATATTTTTTGGCGGCAGATATTTTGGGATAGAATTTCTTGGGAAGTCACAGTCATTTTGGTACACAGGTTTCTATTCACTTACAATTCTGATTTTTGGTATCAGAAGAATTAAGATGAAGCCAACAAAGTATATAAAGTATCAGACGTGGTCGTTAATCTTAATTCAAGCATTACCACTTTTTATTTTACCTGAAATTGTATTTCCCCTTCTTGGCAAAATTGGAGCACTCGGTGGTGAAGAAGGATTCATATTTACACAAGTTTTTCCTAAGGAAAGTTATTGGAGATCTTACGGATTTATTCTAGCTTGGCCATTAAACTTTTCTAATTTGTATAATTCTAATATTACAACATTTTGGTTAGTCTTTAGTTTATTTCAAACATTTGTTTTTATACCATACATAGTTTACCGATGGGGGAAAGGTGCCTATTGCGGTTGGATTTGCTCTTGCGGTGCACTTGCAGAAACTTTAGGCGACGAATATAGAACCTTGGCTCCTCATGGATCAAAAGCGAAAAAATGGGAAAATTTTGGTCAATGGGCGCTTCTCATAGCTTTTTTAATTACAGCATTAAAACTTGTTTCAGTTTTGTACAACATAAATATTCCAATAATTAATGAAAAATTATCATACACTGCTGATTTCTTTCATAAATTCTATTACATAGGTATTGATGTAATTTTTGCTGGAGTTCTCGGTGTTGGTGTTTACTTCTTTATGAGTGGAAGGGTATGGTGCCGTTTCGGTTGCCCACTTGCAGCATGGATGCATATTGTTAATCGATTTTCCCGTTACAGAATTTTATCGGAAAAGAAGAAATGCATTTCTTGTAATATTTGTACCAAAGTCTGCCACATGGGCATAGATGTAATGAACTATGCCAATAAGGGCATTCCGATGAATGATGTTGAATGTGTAAGATGTTCTGCATGCATAGTCAATTGTCCAACAGAGGTGCTATCATTTGGCAGTATACCTAATATTGATACCAATAATGATCTATACAATAAGATCGAGATACCTTTGTTAGATAAAACTGATTGGAAGAGCGGTCTTTAGATAATAGAGTATGAATATAAAATATTCTATAATCATTCCTACATTAAACGAAGAGCTTTTCATAGAAAAAGTTTTAAAGAGTTTTGATAAAATAGATAGATGTGAAATAATTATTAGCGATGGAGGAAGTACCGATAAAACAATTGAAATTGCAAAAATGCATTCTGTGAAAGTTGTTGAGAGTAAGCCAGGAAGGGGAATACAACTAAATAATGGAGCAAAAGCTTCAAGTGGAGAGATACTTTGTTTTCTTCATGCAGATACTATTCTTTCCACAAATGCTTTTATCTTATTGGATGAATATTTTAAGAATAGTGAAAAAAAAATCTGCAGATTTAAGTTGGGCTTTGATCTCAATCATTGGCTATTAGATAGATATAAAACATTTTCTAAATATGATTCTTTATTCACAAGATTTGGAGATATGTTTATAGCTGTTCGAAAAGATTTTTATGATGAACTTGGAGGTTATCCAAACTGGAAGTCATTTGAAGATGTTGAATATTTACGTAAAGCATCTAAAATATCAAAAGTGAAAGTTTTGAATGCCAAAGTCTGTTCTTCAGCCAGAACATTTACCAAATACGGACTGATTAGACAGCAAATATATAATGGCTACTTAATGAGTAAATATTTGCTGGGATTCAGAAAATTCATTGAGGAAAATCATTATTATAATAGAACACAAAAAATAAAAAGAGCTTCAATAATTTTATTTGTTAAATATCCAGTTGAAGGAAAAGTTAAAACTAGATTAGCAAAGACAGTCGGCAACACAATAGCTACAAAGCTTTATAGATTATTTGCAGAAAGTATTTTTTCATTTACAAGTGACATCAATACTTCATATAAGTATATCTTCTTTTCAGAAAAGAATGAAGAGAGTTTGATCAGAAAATGGATAGGGAAAAAATATTTTTATGTTTCCCAAGATGGTGATGATTTAGGTGAGAGGATGAAAAATGCGTTTAGACTTGTATTCTCGCATGGGGCAAAAAAGACTATAATTATTGGAACTGATATTCCGGATTTATCAAAAGAAATTATCGAAGAATCAATAGATAAACTAGACAAAAGTGATCTAGTAATTGGACCATCTCCTGATGGGGGTTATTATTTATTGGGCATAAAGAAGTATCAACCATTTTTATTTGATGGTATAACTTACAGCACAAACACGGTATTACAAGAGACAATAAAAAAAGCCAAAGACAATGGATTAACATATCATACCTTAGATTTATTAGCAGATATTGATAATGAAGAAGAGTTAAAAAATTGGCTGGATAAAGGGAATAATAAAATGTTGATTAAAGAAATAAGTAAAATTTATAATTAAACTATAGGCAAGAGGCAAAGGATGAAACGACTAGTAATACATGTATTACTAATAATAATTTTATCAATAAATTTAGCTGCGCAGGATCATAAACTTTTTACTGATATATTAAAAAATAATGTTGAAGATGGACTTGTTAATTACAAATCCTTATTACAAAATAAGAGTTTCAACATCTATATTGAACAATTATCATCAACTAATCCTGAAGAATTAAATAGAAATGAGAAACTTGCTTTTTGGATTAATGCGTATAATGCATTTACATTGCAAATAATTTTAGAAAACTATCCTGTCGAAAGTATAACAGACCTTCATACTGGTGGTAAGGTAATTGGATTTTTACTTGGCAAAACTGTTTGGGATAAGGAATTCATAACAATTAATAATAGAGAATATTCGCTTAATTTTATTGAGCATGAGATATTAAGAAAAATGAACGAATCAAGAATTCACTTTGCAATTGTCTGTGCTTCAATCAGCTGTCCGGAGCTAAGGAATGAAGCTTATGAAGCAGATAATTTACTTGAACAGATAGAAGATCAAACAAAAATATTTTTAAATGATAATTCTAGAAACAGTTTTACTCTTAAAAAACGAGAAGCAAATATCTCTGAAATATTTAATTGGTTTGAAAAAGATTTCGGTAGTTCCGATGAAAATGTTCTTAAATTTATTTCCAGTTATCTACCAGAGAAAATAGCAAAAAATATGAGAACAGAATTTTCGGAATGGGATATTGCTTACAAAAATTACAATTGGAATTTGAATGAAACCAAATAAAAATATTTCATAAATTGATATACACTTTTATTTGGCAAATATTTGACATTTGTTAAAAAAACAAAATTATAGATTTGGATTAATGCAAAAATTAAATTCTAAAAATAAACGAGGTTTGATTTTCTTTGTAAGAGAAGAAAGTAATTCAAATGTTAAAAAGTTTCATAATAAGAAAACTTACGATTTATTTAATCAGAGAATTCAAAATGTCATTAAAGAAACGCAAGGATCTATTGAATTTGATATCATACTCTGTTCAAACAAAATTGGAATAATTGAATCAAATATATTTATTAAACAAACCGGTAAAAAGTATGGTGAGAGATTTAATAATGCTATTAAAGATTCATTTGCTGCTGGATATTATGAATTAGTTATTATTGGTAATGATACGCCAGATATTTCTGCTGATCAAATAATAAAAAGTTTTGAAAATGTTTCACAAAAAATTATTGTTGGACCTTCTCCAGACGGCGGTTTTTATTTACTTGGCTTATCCAAAAATAATTATAAAAATGAAATTAATGTTAGATGGAAAACACACCACACACTTAACGATTTAATAAATCACTTTGATAGAAAAAATATTCAATTATTAATTTGGTTAAAAGATATAGATAGTGAAACAGATCTTAAAAATTGGTTTTTCATCAAAAGTAAAATATCACATGTTTTTGAAAATATTCTAAGTGGCAAATACAGGCAACTCAACAGAGAGATTCTCAGAATTAATTTAACTCAAATAGAGCAAAACATATTCCGCATTCAAACACAAAAAGCCCCACCATTAGTTCAACCAAACTAATCTAATTATTTATCAAACTAATTTCTTTTCTTAATTATTCCCAAGGTAAAATCATGAAAAAGTACTTCGTACTATTTTTATATTCACTTTCATTTAGCACTTTAAGTTTTGCACAAAGTGTAACATACAAACCTGGCGCTGGTATTAAACTAAGTAATGAAGAGGAACAATGGAGTTTTAGAACACTTGGTTATGTTCAAAGTACTTTTACTTATCATAGTCAAAAAGAAAACGGAAATATTGATAATTCATTTTTTGTAAGAAGAGCAAGACTTGATTTTATTTTTGATTACTTAGATAAATATCAGTTATTTATTGAGTTAGATGGCAGAGGAAAAAGGACAGAGCTTGTTCTTGCTCAAGTTGATATTGAATATCTAAAGAATCATAAAATAGAAGTTGGAAAATTTATTACTCCTTTTTCACCGGAAAATATGAGGTCATCTCGTTCACTTTCAACAGTAGAAAGATATTCTGGATTAAATTCATTTTTTCTTCTTCCGGCTCTTGATACTCAATATGGCATTATGCTTAAAGGAATGCTTAATAAACTTAGTTATTATTTGAGCATTACTAACGGGAACGGAAAGGCTTCAGATAATCTCACTGAAGACAATAACTTTAAAGATTTACAAATTAGACTTGATTACAAACTAACAGATGTTATATTATTTGGAGCAAGTTTCAATCTAGCAAATGAAGCAGCACAGGAATTAAAATTAGCAAATCATTCTTTTGAAAATTTTAATACAGCTAAAATTAATGGAAAACGAAATGGTTTTCTCGGACATATAGAATATTTAAAAGAAGATATTTTACTTCGTGGTGAATTGTTTACATACAAATTTGAGGGTGATTTATCAGCGGATCAACAAGTAGGAAAGTTCATCGGCGGTTACGGTGAATTAGGTTATTTTATTTCCGGAAATAATAATAATGGACTTCAGTTAATTGGTCGTTTTGAAACCGCTCAATATGATAATGTTCATTCATCTTTAATTGGCACTACTTCACTTAATTCATATTTATTCGGACCAAATATTTATTTGGATGGTATTTTTCGTCTTCAACTGAATGTGATTTATGAAAAAGCTAATTCACCTTCTGTGCTTAGAGGAAGATTTGATGGTAAGTATAATGACTTGGTATTTTTAACAATGCTCCAAATTAAATTTTAATAAGGGAAGACGAATGGAAAATGTACTTTACTGGCAATGGGGAGTTTTAATAATTTCTTCTCTATTTATTTATATTGTTTCACCGAAAGTAACTACCAATGATGGATTTTTTGCTGGCGTTGCTTCTGGTGAAGTTAAACCAAATTATTTTATTCTAACTTTTAGTTTGGTTATCTCATGGATTTTTGCAAAATCAATAACGAACGCTGCAAATCTTGGATTGAGTTTTGGAATAGTTGGAGGATTGGCATATGCAGCATATTATCTTTCCTTTTTAGTTGCGGGATATATTATATATCAGATGAGAAAAAAAGGAAAATTTCAAAGCATACATCATTTTTTAAATACAAAATTTGGCAGATCCGGAGTAATAATATTTTCTCTTTTAATAGGTATAAGGTTAATTAATGAAATTTGGTCAAACTCAATTGTTATCGGAACTTATTTTGGCGAAGATGGTTCGGCGGGTTATGTTATATCAATTATTGTTTTTACTAGCTTAACTCTATTGTATACTTTAAAAGGCGGCTTAAGAAGTTCTTTATTTTCTGATATAATACAAATGGGCTTTTTTGTTATTCTTTTATTTATTGTTTTAAGTTTAGTTTTTGGAAAACAAGGCTCAATAACTCCTTTTGTTACAACCGGAGAATGGACTTTTGCCGGTGGACTTGATTTATTTTTTGTCGCCTTAATTCAAATTTTCAGTTACCCTTTTCATGATCCTGTTATGACCGATAGAGGATTTATTACTGATGAGAAGACAACTTTAAAAAGTTTTTTTACAGCAGGCATATTAGGATTTATATTTATTTTATTGTTCAGCCTAATTGGTGTTTATGGCCAGCTTATAGGTGTGAGTGGACAAGCAGCTGTTGAAGTGGCTAAAACACTTGGTGCAGTAAGTATGGTTATAATGAATTTTATAATGATCACTTCCGCATCATCAACTATTGATTCAACTTTTTCTTCAATTTCAAAATTGATTGTTGTTGATTTGGGCGACCAAAAAAATATTTCGGTGAGAAAAGGCAGAATTACTATGATGCTAACTGCGATTGGTGGAACAATTCCTATTTTCTTTTCACCAGCAATTTTATCAGCCACAACTATAAGCGGAACAATGGTTTTAGGGCTTGCGCCAATTTTTATGTTTTGGAATATTCCGGCTCCAAAAATATCTTTTCATTTGGCAGTTGGAATTGGAATAATTGCAGGATTACTTCTTGTATTTGGAATAGTTCCCGAATCAATGTATTTAACAAATGGCAAATATGCTGCTTTATTTACTGTAAACTTTTATGCGAGTATTTTAATTCTAATAGCATATTTTACACCTATTCTTTTTAGTAAATTAATTAAATAACACTATGAGTATTAACAAACATCCCGAACTTGAAATTAATAACTTGGATAATTTGTGGTTCCAAGTAAGTGGAACGATTTGCAATATTGCTTGCAAACATTGTTTTAATAATTCAAGTCCGACAAATAGAAATTTAGAATTTCTTTCTTTGGAAGAATGTGAAACATCTTTAAAAGACTCGATAAAATATGGAGTTAAGGAATATTACTTTACAGGTGGAGAACCATTTGCAAATAAAGAAATGATGGAAATAATCAAGAGAACTTTAGATTTTGGTCCGGCAACCGTATTAACTAATGGAATGCTGATTACAGAAGACAAAGCAAAAACACTTTCTGAAATTGAAAAGGGATCAATATATTCACTTGAAATTAGAGTAAGTATTGATGGATACACCGAAGCAATGAATGATGAAATACGAGGGGAAGGTGTTTTCAACAAAGCAATGAAAGGTGTTGAACAACTTTATCAGAATGAATTTTTACCAATAATTACAGTTACTAAAACTTGGAAAGATTCAGATGATGAAAGGGTAATGAACGGATTCAAAGAATTACTAATTGCCCATGGTTATTTGAGACCAAGAATAAAAATTCTACCATCACTTAAAATTGGTAAAGAAGCACTTCGCACAAAAGGGTATGATAAATACGAATACATAACCGAAGAAATGATGGAGGGTTTTGAGAAAGAACAACTATTATGTTCAAATAGTAGATTGGTTACAAGTAAAGGAGTTTATGTTTGTCCAATTTTAGTTGAAGCCGATGATGCAAATTTAGGAAACGATTTAAGTTCTTCCATGAAACCATATGAATTGAAACATCAGGCTTGTTATACTTGCTATCTTTACGGAGCAATATGTTCAAACTTCTCAACAAGTGCTAAGGAAGAATTATAATGGTTAAACTTGCACTTATTGGAGGAGTATATAATAATTACATTGCATTAGAAGCAGCTATTAAAGATGCAAAAAATAAAGGTGTTGATAAAATTTATTGTCTTGGAGATTTAGGAGCATTTGGACCTTACCCAGACAGAGTATTTCCCATATTACAAAAAAATAATATTGAAGTAGTACAAGGAAACTATGATCATTCTGTTGGGAATTCATTGAACGATTGCCAATGTGGCTATACGGATCCGCGTGATAATTATTTTGCAAAACTTAGTTACGAATATACATTCAAAAACACTTCAGTTGAAAATAGAACATGGCTTGAAAAATTGCCAAATGAAATAAGGATAGGTATTTATGGTAAAAAAATTCTATTATGTCATGGTTCTCCGAGAAGAACAAATGAATTTTTGTGGGAATCAACAACATCTTCACATTTCCTGAGTAAACTTTTTATTGATTATGAAGCCGATATAATTTTAGGAACTCATACAGGAATTCATTGGAAAAGATTTATTGATAAAAAACTTTTTGTAAATGTTGGAGTTATTGGTAGGTCAGAAAATGATGGTAAAACCAACGTTGGTTATACAATTCTTGAAATCGATAAAAATAAATATAATTCAAAATATATTCCTCTTGAATATGATTATTTAAGACTTGCGCAAGAAATGAAAATAGAATATTTACCGGAACCTTTTATTGAAACAATATTAACCGGTTGGTGGACAACTTGCTTGGAAATATTACCAGCTAAGGAAAGAATTCGTGGAAAGTTTTAGCAGTAGCGAGATTGTAAAATGATTGAAAATAAAAAAATTATCGTCATAATTCCTGCCTTTAATGAGGAAGATTCAATTTCTTATGTCATAAATGATATTCCTTCATTTGTTGATGAAATTATTGTAGTTAATAATAACTCTATAGACAACACAGGAATTGCTGCAGAAAAAGCTGGTGCCATTGTTTTGGATGAAAATGAAAAAGGTTATGGTGCGGCTTGTTTAAAGGGAATAGATTACATAAAAAATAATAGTTTTGATATAGTAGTATTTCTTGACGGTGATTACAGCGATCATCCAGAGGAAATGGAATTAGTTGTTGAACCAATCATTAAGAATGATATTGACATGGTTATTGGCTCTAGAATGATTGGTAACCGTGACAAAGGTGCAATGCTGCCGCAAGCTTTATTTGGAAATTGGCTTGCAACTTTATTGATCAGACTTTTTTGGAATTACAAGTTTACAGATCTTGGTCCTTTTAGAGCAATAAAGTATAATGTTCTAGTTGATCTCAATATGATTGATAGAAACTTTGGCTGGACAGTAGAAATGCAGATTAAAGTGGCAAAGAAAAAATTAAAGTGTATTGAAGTTCCGGTTAGTTATCGCAAAAGAATTGGTGAATCAAAAGTAACGGGAACATTAAAAGGAACACTTAAAGCTTCGGTAAAAATTCTCTATTTAATATTTAAAAGTGTTTTAATTAGATGATATTTCATAAAACGTAATGCATTATATAAATATCTACAACATGAATAAATTCAATAGTAGATATCTAATTTAAAAATGAAATAGTACTTTAAAAGAACTATTCTCCAATAAAGCTTCCTACAGTACTAAGTGAATTAATTTGAGATTCAAGTTCATTCCCGTCATCAACAATAATTTTCTCTCTGCTATAAGCTCCAACCCACCAATAGTATAATTTTGAAGTAACAAAATTTGGCCCAAGATATTTTGTTACATTAACTTTTACTTTATTGGATTCCCAAATAATATCAGTAAATGGTGAGTTTCCAACAAATACTTTATAGGCTTTAGCACTATCTACAAAATTCCACTGAAAATTGAATGGGGAAGTAAATTTGCTAAAATTTGAAGGACTAATTAATTGAGGATTGTCCAATATTAAATCACTATTTCCTACACTTGGAGCACTTTCCTTTCCTCCTATATCAACGGATGAGACTTTATAGTGAAAACGTTGGTTTATCTCTACCAAATTATCATAGTAAGTTCCTAAATTAGTAGAATCAATAAGTGAAGAAGAATTTGCAACAAATTCTGGGTAGCTTCCTCTATAAATTTTAAAATAGCTCAAATCTCCTACTGATGGTGGCAGCCAAGTTAGATTAATGTATTTCCTATTTTCAATTGTATTATTAAACGCGTTTACTATCAAAAAAGTTGGTGGCAAAGGCGCTGATATATTTAAGGGCTGAACATCAATAGTGTGTGAAGGATCGCTTTCATTATCATTTAAATCTACTGCTGTAAGAGCATAGTAGTAAGTTGAATCATAACTTAAGAACTGATCAAGATATTCAGTTTGGGTAGTTTCAACAAGGGTATCGAATAAAATTGGGTTATTTACCGATCTGTATAATCTATAAAATTGTAAATCAGGTTCTGTAGATTTTGTCCACCTAAATCTTGCTTGTCCATCTCCACCTCCTAACAAAGTAAAATTCTGGGGAGAATGAGGAGGGGTTGTATCAGGCATTGTTGTTTCATCTGAGCAGGAAAATAAACCTACAATAAATATAATACTTAAAAAGCACAGCGAACATTTTAATAACTTTTTATAATTGAAATAATTAAAATTTTTACTCATTTTTATTTTTTTTTATTTGGTAATATTCAATTCATTAAATATTGAAACTTCTGAAGAAATAAAATATTGTCATTCCAAGTGAAGAAAATGATTATGAAAACTAGTGAAAAATAGCGATTGAAATGTCAAATTCTTCTTTAAAATATCCATTTAATTAGTCTGCTATTAAATTATTATTACCTCTGAAAAAAAAATATTATAAGGGAACTTTTATATTTGAGTAAATTTTTTCTTAAAAAATTCCGATTTATAAAATTCATAACACAGTAAAACTATTACAGGAATATATTCTAAAAATAAAACTAAATTATAGTCTTGCCAAACTCCACTTTTTTGATAAACTAAAACTGTGTAAAATGATAATGCAATAGTGGATAGAAAAACAATGCCACTCATTCTAAAGTTTAATATCAATGGTATGATTAGCCAAGTAATATACCAAGGATGCACAACCGGCGATAGGAGGAATAGCGCAATCATAGAATAATAAATTGATGAGAGTACACTTCGATTAAAAATTAAAATTAGTAAATATATCAGTACAAAAATTAGTAACAGCGCAATTCTTATTGTAGAATTCACATCTAAAAATAATGCAAGAAAGTTAAA
>CAYXXW010000058.1:0-12460 GCA_964469115.1 uncultured Melioribacteraceae bacterium | reverse complement strand
ATGCTGAATAAAATAGTTCAGTGAAGGCGCATTTTCTATTTACCAAAATTCACCTGATGTTAAATTAGTATTTGTAGTAAACAGAAAACCTTGCGTGTTAATCATCCAAAACTAAAAGAAATTATTCACAAAGATTTTATACATATATCCCCAATACTTGAACAACTATCTGGATATAATGCATGTTACTTTTGTGCCGGTGTCTCGTCGGTTGGGAAAAGTGAAAAAGACTATACACATATCACTTATGAATCAACCCTGAGTTTTACAAATATTCTGATTAAAACCCATGCTTTGACTCCGCTCAGCATGAATTCATCCCGAGCGGAGACGAGGGACGGAAAGGTGAACATGGTTTTTACATATGTTTCCGGAGTTGGTACAGACAGCACAGAAAAAGGGAAAAGTATGTGGGCAAGAGTAAAGGTTAAAACAGAAAATGATTTGATGAAATTACCATTTAAAGATGCTTATATGTACAGACCGGGTTACATTCAACCAATTAAGGGATTAAAAAACACTTACAAAGCGTACAAGTTCTTTTCTCCTTTTTATCCAATC
The DNA here is from genome assembly GCA_964469115.1 of uncultured Melioribacteraceae bacterium. Taxonomy (GTDB): domain Bacteria; phylum Bacteroidota; class Ignavibacteria; order Ignavibacteriales; family Melioribacteraceae. The sequence continues at coordinate 11,899 of CAYXXW010000058.1, read as the reverse complement.
TTTGAAAAACTGTTTCCTAAATATGTTGGAACAATGGAAGAACTTGGTAAATCTATGATCTATGTAACACTTAATGGCTATGAGAAAAAAGTTCTTGAATGTAAAGATATTAGGGGAACAGGAAATCCCTTTAAATATTAATTTACTCATTAAGTTTGGGTATTAAATTGATTCTATTTTTAAGCTGTTCTAAAAGCGATAAGTTATTCTCGTTAATAATCATTAGAGTAATGACGATATATCCCTTGTTCAGATAGAAATCATCCAATTTCTCGTTTAAATTATTTGGATTCCCCTATACCTCTGGGGCCGATATTGTTTTAGTATCTACTTCAGTTTCATCTCCTTCATAAATCTTTTTCATTTTATAAACTTCCGGGTAATCAAACATTACTCTTCTTTCAGCTAATTTTGTCCCTTTTATTTCTTCAAGGAGAATTTTTGGAAATCCTACAGTTAAATAATCACCTTTTTTAAGATCGTTTAATATACCGGATGAAATAAGCTCAGAGATCATATTTGGAATTACTGCGTAAGAATTTTCTTTTTCTTCTTCAAAGCCTACAAAATACTCGCTTTTACAGAACGATTCTGTTTACTAAGAAAAAAAAATGAAAGGAAAATTCCTTGAACAGTTCCAAGAAATATTAAAAGTGCAAAAATATCAATGTTAAGATGGTAATTTTCAACCAAGTTGTAATCCTATAAATACTTTTTTAAAAATAGCCTCTTTTGGATTTGTATTCAATTTTAAAAATCATATTAATTCACTATAATCTCAATCATTAAGAATTATTGTATATTTAGAGTTTAAAACCTAAATATCCTGTAAAATTTACAATTATATTATTTTACTTACGGAGGAAATATGAGAACAAAATTACTTTATTTGATTTTGTTTTTTTTAACACTCACACTTCAAAAATCCCTTGCTTATAATTATGTGCGATTTGAAGCCACGCAAATAAATAGTTACGAATATTGGGGAACCCTGGAGTTCAATGAATTTGAAACTAAAATAACTGTGGACGGACTTTTTTATGAAACCACTTTAACTATGAGAGTTCGATTGGGAAAAGAATATCGTTGGTCATCAGGAAGTTATCGTTTACAAGAACCTCCCGCTGGCAATTATGAATTCATTTGGAATTTTAATTTACCTGAAAAATCGGTTATAACTGACTGCAAAATATGGGATGATGATAAAAATGAGTTTATTTCAGCTCAAATGATTGATCTCTCAACTGCTGAAGAAAACTATGATCCCCGGAATATATCTAAGCAGCAGCTTTTGATGAGAGAATATCGAGATAGAAACTATGATGGAACTCTTGATAATTTCTTAGAGTTGAAAATTGCACCAGTTGGAAATAGAGAATACAAAAAAATCCAGATTAAATATTTAACACCTTGTGAAATGTATTGGGACGTAAGAAGGTTTAGAATTGAATCTCGAAACTTTTATCGCCCATATGAAGGCTGGTACAACCAAGTTAGTTTTCCAAATAATGATGCTCCAGCAGTTTTTAAGATAATTGATAAAAACAATCCTGACGAAAGCCCAAGAAACATTATGAATATAACAGGCAATTGGCAGAAATCGGATGATTATTGGCAGTGGCAAATTGGTCCAAGTATTGATTATGGACAATGGAATGATGGTGCTCTTCTTCGGAGCTCTATGGAGATTGTTGACGGAGAATACTTAAAAACTTTTGATGATGGACAAAATAAATTCTATCAATGTTCAGTTCTGCCTAACATTACTAATTCAGATAGACCCAGTCGGCATGTAATTATTGCAGTCGATTTGATAAATCAAAATTCAACTTTAAATTATTTGCAATATGCTTTAAAATATGGATTAACTACAAAAGATTCCGTTTTCTTTATTGTAAGTGATTTTAATCCTACATGGTTGGGTGATGATTTTGAACCAATGACCAATGCTTTTATAGACCAAAAAATAAACGAGGTTAAGACCTATGATCCAAAGTTGAATACTCTTCCTTTTATCTTAAGAGCTGCGGTTAACAAATTTAATCAAATTGATAAAGGAGGAGAAATTTGGCTAATCTCTGATGACGAAACTCATGCTGAAACTGCTGCGGAGGCTATGGAAATTGTAGATCAAACTCTAAGTGCAGCTAAACATGAAATTAAATTCAGAATTATGGATACTGGCTATGGCAATAATATCCGTATAAACAATAAGTATTATAGAGGAAATGAATATTTATACGAGAACCTCTTCCGGCTGAGTGGTGGATCATATAAACGATTGAGGGATTATCCGAATTATGACTGGGCTGATGTAGGATTTGATGTATTTGCGCCAACCATTGGCGTTGTAGAAATAGATCCAATACCTCAAGGTGGATTTAGCTTTTCACGAATTGATCTAAACAGCGGTAGAAAAAGTTTTAATATGATGTCACGGTATTTTCAAATAGGATTATATGATGGCAGCAATCCTTTTGAGATCTTGTATAACGGATATTATGAAGATGAACTTTACCGAAAAAGCTTCACTGTTGAAGAAACAGAAATTAGAAACGAAGGTGATCAGTTTGCAAAAACATATTGGTATTCCTATTACATAAGAGAAAATCTACTTGAGCAGCCCCAGACATATGAAACAATAAAATATATTGAGCAGCTAGCAGTTGAAAATAATATTTTGACACCTTATAGCGGATTCTTACTTCCGGGATCTGGAAATTATATCGGTTTCCAAGCATTAACTCTTGATGATACTCTCTCAGTTCCGGACTCAATAACTGCAGTATTAAATGAAACTCCCGAAGTTCCCAAAACATACTCATTATCTGCATATCCTAATCCATTTAATCCTACAACAACAATTAATATTGAAATGTCTAACAATGCTGATAAATACTTTTCAGTTGAGATCTATAATATTTTAGGACAAAAAGTTAGAACATATGAGTTTAATAATAATTTTAGTACTGTTAAACAAATTGTCTGGAACGGTAAAAACGAACTTGGAGAAGATGTTAGCTCAGGTACATACATAGTAAGGTATGCGTCGAAGCAGCATGTTCAAACTATGAAACTTCTTTTAATTCGTTAAATAAAAATTGAGGATAAAATGAAAAAGTTAATTTTATTATGCATAATACTCTGCTTTTCGGTTGCTTTTGCCGGAGAGTATTCCGTTTACGAAGCTAATTACCCAAACGTAAAAGATTATAATGTTAATATTGATGATGCATCTATTGAAGTGTATCCTCGGGGTAATTTTATTGAGCTGAACGTTTATATGACCATTTCTTATGATTTTCAGAGTTGGTTTTTTAAGAACTATGATGAGCTGGAATTTCAGTGGATGTTTTCACTCCCGGAACATGCGATAATGTCTGATTTTGAATTATGGATTACTGAAGATTCCAGCATTACTGCTAAAGTTCTAGATAAATGGACGGCAGAGTTTATGTTCAGTGATGTTAGTACACCGGTAAGGCATCCCGGTTTACTAACTCAATCCGTAGCAACTAGAGAAGGCCAAGTAAATTATGATCTAAGAGTATTTCCTGTTAAAAGAAATGAAAAGAGGAAATTTAGAATACAGTATTTAGTACCGGGCAGACCTTCTTCAAATTCATTAAGGGCATGGCTGCCAACCACACAGATTGTAGCAAGAAAAACAAAAAACAATATTAATGATATTGATATTATTTATCATTATTATAATAACCCCTCCGAGCCCAAAGTGATTGGTGCTGAAACCTTAAGTAAAGAGCAGATATTATTGGATTCAACTTGGGCAATGAAAATTCCAGTAGAATATGATCAGTTTGTTGAGATTGCTATTCCTTCTCCAATTGAAAACAATATTTTTCTAAGTTCATATCAATATAAGGATGAAAATTATTATCATCTTGCAGTTTATCCTCCCGCAACAACAAAAGTAAAGGAGAATAGAAAAATACTTATATGTGTCGATTTGAATATTTACAACACCAAAAATTTTAATGGCGAGTACCTTCTTACATATCTAAAAGAAACAATTTCTCAGGCAATGGATGAAAGTGACTCAATAAACATAATGATAGCTTACAGTGATATTACAATCGGTTCTGAGAATTGGGTAAGCTGCTCAGAAGAAAATCTTGATACACTCTTTACTAAAGTAATGAAAAGATCTTTTCCTACATACAGCTATTTTCAGCCGCTTATGGCGAAGGCAGCTGAGTTTATTAATAAAACCAACGGTAATGCTGAAGTGGTTATTTTTTCTAACACTGATGAAATAAACCTTGGTGTTTCTGATAAAGAAGCTTTGGCAGATGAAATTTTGGATATGTTTACAAAACAAACAAAACTTCATTTTGTTGATTTGGATAATGTTAATGGTCTTATTTATAATTATAGTGCCGGTAATGGTTATTACGAAACACAATTACAATCTTTCTATGGTAAAATGAGTTATGAGACTACAGGGAACTTATATTATCTTCGCTATCACGATATAAAGACAATTCTAAATGCATTCTTTTATGAAAAAATAAGTCACTTTGAAAGTGTGGAAGTCCAGATGACATTCCAGAACGGTTATTCATACAGTAAACACTTAATGAATGAAAATGAAGGTTATTACCCGCTTGATTTTCCAATTATGCAGGTAGGTAAATTTACCGGTGATTTTCCTATTGAAGTAAAAATAATAGGGAAAAAGCAGATGGAAATAATTGATACTACTTTTATTCTTAATGAAAGTGATTTGGTCCAGGGGAGTAAAAAAATTGTAACATCATGGTACGGAAAAAATATTAGTGGACTGCTTAATTATTCATACGATCCACTGACGGTAAGCAGTATTATAGACATGAGTATTGAACAGAAAATACTTACTCCTTACACAGGATTCATTTTAATTGATGCTTCGTTAATTTATGATTCGAATGATGAGGGAGACGATGGTGACAATGGTGATGATGATGATATTACTGGTATAAAAGACAATATTCCAGAATCTCTGGCTCTAGAACTTTCAGCATATCCCAATCCATTTAATAGTACTGTAACTCTAAAAGTTACTCTGCCAGAAGCAAGTAATTACACTTTGATTATTTATAATGTATTGGGGCAAAAGATTAAGGAGTTTGACCTTACTCAATTATCCAGTGGAACACATTATATAAGATGGTATGGTATTTCGGATGATAATAGTAAAGTAGCATCGGGATTCTATTTTGCAGTTCTTTATGGTAAAAATATTACTAAAACAATCAAGCTGCAACTTGTTGAATAAATTGAATTTTGATTTAGGATTTAAGAAATAAGAAAATTGGAAAGTAAGTTGTAGAGTTACGTCTCTACAAAAGTAATATGTTAAGAAACCAATTTTACACCTAAATATTCATCAGTTACCGTAGTTAATCTGAAAATTGGAAGTTTAGCTTTTGAATCTTTAGCCAGTGACATAAAATCTTCTTCATTTAATTCAGGAACAATTGCTTTACAATCCAATGTTATAAATCCAATTTTGCTCAGCATATAATTAAAAGATTTTTTAGAACTACACTAAAAATTGTACATTATTCAGATTGTGCACTTTTCAGTAGTTCTTTTGATCCTGCCCCAAGGCTGAAGATTGTTTTCATAGCTGTCTCAATAGGATAGTTAACTATTTGAACATTTTCCTTTTTAACATGATAAATAAAACCTGCAGAAGGTATTGGGCCGGATGGCACAAATACAGTGCAGGAACCATCTTCATGTTTTTCTGTTACAAATGCAGTTATTTGTGTGTTGTTTCCGTAAAGGCTAACTAATGCAACATTTTTGAATAGTGTTCGGTTATTACCCATTAACTGAATAGTTGTTTCTTTAATAATTTTATATAGTGGTAATTTAGCTAATGTTCTTTGTTCCAAAAATTACCCGCCCAATATTTGTTCTAATAATTAATCCCACAAGAAAGAAACAAATTAAAATTAAGACAAGAGCCAAAACTGCAGCACCAAACTCCTGCATCTTTGAAGTTTCTAGAATAATATTTGTTATTGGCCTTAGTTTATCTACAATGAACTCATACAGCCAATTGAACACCAATATTAGTATAACAATGGGCAAAACTATCAATGTCCCGCCCAAAAGAGTTGTCCTTAAAAATGATTTTATAGAGTCCAATTTCATTTCCTTTGTTATTTAAGAAAGTTATTTTAATTGTATAATAATTATATGAAATTATTAGATATGCAAGGTGAAATCTTTTAAGAGCGTATTTTAATTTTTATCAAAACAATAATAGTTTATCGTTTCTATTATCTTTAAGCAGAAAAATAAGTAAAGGAAAAACTAAGAAGCGAGGAAAAAAATGTCATCCCCTATCAACTGCTTAGCCACAGAGTAGGGAATGACAAAAAACAAATAAGTTTAGGAAACTAATTTTGCATTTAAAAATACATCAGTTCCTGTAGTTAATCTGGAAATTGGACACTTAGCTTTTGCATCTTTAGCTAGTACAATAAAATCTTCTTCACTTAGTCCAGGAACAACAGCTTCACAATCCAATGTTATTGAAGTAATTTTTGGACCATCATCTTGACCCAATTCTACAGTAGCTTTGGTTTCAATGCTGGTTGGTGTAATTTCTTTTTTGCTAATTAGTGCTGCTAAGAACATCGAAAAACAACCTGCTTGTGCAGCGCCAATTAATTCTTCAGGATTAGTTTCTTCGCCATCTTCAAATCTTGATCTAAAGTTAAATGGTCCTTCAAAACCGGTAAAGTTCATTTTTCCTTTACCTTCTTTTAGTGTGCCTTCCCACTTTGCTTTTGCGTAGTGTTTACCCATTTTGTATCTCCTTTCGGTTTTTATTTGAAATATTCTACTTTGAAATATAAGAAAAAAGTTAAACCCATAAACAACCCTCTTAAGGTTGAACTCTTAGATTAATGTTTGGCAACTTTGGCTTTCCTTATTTCTATTTTTTCCCAAACCTTTCCTGTAATGTAAACTTCATTATTAAGCCATTCCTTTCTAAGCTTATCTTCATTTTCATAATTACAAAAAATTATTGAGCCATTCATCCTTCCTTCATCATCTAATAATGCCGAAGCAAAAAGCCATTTGCCTTGATTGTGCATTTCATCCGCATATTTAAGATGTTCTTCTCTAACAGCAAGTCTTCTTTCTAAAGCCTTACTATCTTTATAATCATGTGCAATAACAACAAATTGCATAGAAGTTTTCCTCTAAAATTAAATATGATTTTCACTTCCAATTCAATGCTAAGTATAAAAATAATTTTCCAATCATTCCAAGATCAATACAAAAAATAAAAAAAACTAGTCTAATTAAATCGCTGGAATATATACTAAACAAAATTGATGTCCAATTTTTTTTATCATAAAAAACTTAACTTGATAAATTATTAGCATCAAAATTTACAGTATAAGTCACTGAAGGTTTATCTTCATCAACTTTTTTTGCGTTAGTCCCCAATCCATTGTAGATATGATTGCTGTCTAATATCGGTGGAAAGAATTGCATCTTCCAATGTTTCCTGCGACCGGTAGAAATATAAATTTATGGCAGGACGATCATACTCGGTATCGAATTCCCATGCGAATTTTTTATAGGGCGTTCCATCCGCCACTCCATCATCATAACCATAGAGAATAGCAAATTGTGCCTCTTCATTCCATAGCGAAACGGGAAATTCAAAACTACCATCATCTGGTGTATCAACAATCCACTTATCAGTATTAATTTTTAATATACACCATCCCCAACTTAAATCCACTATCCCTTCCCAACTTCCAATGACTGGAGGATTACAAGGACTAGTTTCATCACTGTGGTTGGCAACGTAAAATTCCACTGCAGTCCAAGGCTGGGTTGTTCTTTTTGATATTGGAGGTAGATGACTAAATAAAGAATTATATTCACCCAATGAATTTTCTAATGCTTCAAAGGTTTTCATATTTCTAAAGAGATCCAGATTTTCTGCAGTCAATTCTGCATCTCCTTCTGGGTACCACATTACGTTATCACCATTTTTTTCAGTAAGTGCGTTTAGAATGGGTTCTTTTGCCTCAACACTGTTCCTTAATTTTAGCTTTCCATCTTTTATTTCTATAGTTGCACTATGGGGTACAAAGTTAAAAAATCCTTTTGAATCTTTTGTCCCCAAATTATCTTTTGCAAAAGTAACTACTACTCTTTTATTCTGTGTTTTAACGTAATCAACTATTTCATTCCATTTTGGATTTGATGATTGACCTTTATTAAAACCACCCATATCTTTAAAATACGTTCCCAAAAATGCTTGAATTGCGTTATGAGAATAGCTTGTTTTATTCTTGAAATCAGTTTCAACGTCTGGAAATTTGTCATTTACTTTTTGCCATATTGAACTACTATCACAATCTCTTTTCTCAAAATTATTGGCCAAAAACACAAGGGTTCCTTTATGACAGTTTCCAACAGTACCGTAATTACTAAAATGTAAAATATCGGTTTGAGCAAAAGCTCCATCTATAGTACTAAAAATATCAGCACTAATTCCCGTATTAAAATATTCATCAGGTTCAGAACTAAAAGATACAAATACAAGAGGGTGATGATCTTCCGGCCAATCAGTCGGGAGCGGCATACGTAACTCAACTGGTTTTTCAAAAAACAATCCATTCGGCTCGAGGTTTATAGCACTTATACAATCATTGTGCATTTCACCACCGAAAAATGGAGTTAATGTTATTTCTGTATCTTCAGATAAAGCTCCTTGTGGAATATTGAGAAGAAATCCGTCAGTTTCAATTATACCGCCACTTGTTCCGATAATGTCGCTTTGGGATCTGTAAACTGTTATATTAATAGTAGTATCCTGTGAACAAATTAAACCATCAATTTCACGAATAGCAAATGTTACGGCACTAATCCGCATTGTGAACTGATGAAGCTCCGCAGTTGACCACATCTTTTTCAATCCGTTAGAGGCAAATGAATAATCTCCACTATAGCTACTACCACCACCATCAACAAGAATCATTTTGTGAACTTTGCTATGTTGGGCAGTTTTTAATCGGCAAAAATATATTCCGGCAGAAGTTGGCTTACCCTGGTTGTTTGTTGCATCCCATATTACACGACCTATACCGGCATGATAGAATTTTGTTGGCAGTGTTTTTATTTCACGACCGAGTATATCAAAAATAGAAATTTCAACTTCCGATGCGATCGGGATTTCAAAATAAATAATAGTTGATGGATTAAATGGATTCGGGTAATTACGCAATATAATATGATCATTAGGAATAGCAGCAGAATTATCTTCAATGCCAGTGGGTGATATGGTAATTGTGTACGATCCGTTGTTTTCAGTATAACTGCTGCTAACCTGCAGTGTATCGTCTTCATTAATAATTTCTACCAATGCACCTGAGACAGGATTACCAGACACGTCTGTAACAATACCTTGAATGGTAACCTGTGATTGAATTAAATTAGAATACAATAGAAAAACTAATATTAAAAGTGTCACTTTTGGTAATTTCATGATATTATTCTCCCCATAACGTTATCATCCAATTTTCGATATTTTATTCATAATAAAATGTTATTTGAAATTCTGTATTGGATATATCCGAATAATTAATTAACTGGTACTCTTTACTGTATACTACTGGATCAACATCATATCTAACTTCTTTAATTGCTAGATCATTAGCATTAAAATAATCTAGAGAACTGCCATTAGGAGCACTATAATTAAGCTGGTATTCATTTTGATATGTTACTGGTAGTGATTTTTTACCCCCTTTTATTGATATTTCTTTATATAAATAATTTTCATAAAATGTAACATAATGATCAGTCACTTGATAAAACTCAAAACTTAAAATCTCCTTTGTAATTGGATCTATTATAACCTTACAGTTACCAGTACGCGGTGATTCACTTTCGAAAAACGTATAATCTGTCCAAGATCCTTCAAATGTTGATTCATCTGTGAATGATCCTTTAGCTTGCATATTTATATTAACTGCATCAATATATGTTGTCTCATTCCATACTCTTTTCCAAGCACCATATCCGTAATTGATTGCTAAACCACACCGATCAAAATCCATTTCGGATTCTGATTTCTTCTTTACCTCAACTCTGAGATTAATCTCACTCTCTCCATAAAAATTTGGTTCACTGTATAAGCTATTTACTACAACGCAATAGAGTGATTTTTGTTCATCGAAGAGTGGTTTAATATTAGTTAATCCAATTGTGGATCCATCACTTTCAGCTAACAGAGCAAAATGATTGGCACTATGCTCATATACAAATAACTTTCTATAATCTGTACTAACATCAGTAGAAATGGTTTGAATATGAAGTTCATCATCAGGGTTAATATCTTGGAAATTGCAGTTTATTTGAAAAATCTTGGTTGATATATCAGGATAATTAATTTCACTATCTTCATTGAATACATGCATTGTGTCATTCTTGCTATCAATATCCCACTGTTTTTCGAAATATTTCAAAATATCAGATGTATTAAATTCGAATACCTGTCCTAATAAGTATTTATTAATAAAATCCGGATACCATTGATTAACAGATAAATTTAATGAATCTTGTATACTAGTTATTAGTGCCTTAATATGACAAGATGGATTATTTTGATATAAATATTTATAGATATTCGCAATGTGATTGCTATTACTCAAGTTTAGATCATCCAAATAAAAGATTAGAGAAGATAATCCGTTTCCATAATTCGAATGCCATTTAAAATCTTCTTCATTAGGAGTTAATCCTTTTGGACTTATTGGGGCATCAATATTTAGAAAAAAACGAAATGGGGGATAAATTCCTGAGATTGTTCCAGCCCAACTATTTATGGCCTGATGCAACCAGAGATTTTTATTTCTATCTGGATTTGATGACCAAGGATTTTGGATGTATTTAACAAATGAGTATTTTCCTTGAATTGAAGCGAATACTGAACTATACATGTCAAATGAAAAAAGATGTCTTTGACTATAAGGGTTATCAACAACGAGGATTAATAATTCTTCACCATCATCTATGAAACTACCATCGCCATCAGGTTTCATAGTCTGATTAACTCCAAAGGGAATTACGTAATGTTTTAGCACATTGACATCATAATATACTTGCATAAATTCTGCTTTGAAGAAATATTGATTCAATTTATCAAAACCAAGATTATCAAATTTTTCAAAAGCACTATTGATTATTAATTCTAATTCTTCATTTTGGTTTTTATCTGTGTAAAGCGTTACGTTTTGTCTTACGCTTTTTTTAGAATAATTATTTAGTACACTTATTTTTCTAGTTTTATCGGATTGAATTTCATTGGATTTTTTTAATACCGTAAATGGATTTTTCATAAAAAGATTGATTTCCCCAATTACATAAGAAGAAGAGTCCATACAATTGAAAAATTGATAATAGTTGATGTCTTTCTCCAATTCAGGGAAATATCTGTCACTGCTTACAGTAAAATAAACCTCGCTTATTAAAGGGTTTTGATATTTCATTCTCAATTTTAGTGATATTAAATCAAGAACCGGTAGACCAGATAATATGTATTCCTCAGAATTTCCATATTCTCCAAAAGGATTTCCATCATAATCTTGATGTACTGAGATAGTATATTCCGAGTCAAATGCATCTGGAGGAATAGTTAATTCGAAACCATCGGTTTTAATTTTGCCACCACTTATTCCAATTGTACTGCTTACAATTTTGTTTAATTGTGCATCAATTGTTGTATCCTGCCAGCAAATCAGACTATCAATTTCTCTTGTTGCAAATGTTTCACCACTAACACGCATATTAAATAAAAAAGATTCTGAGTTGGAGTGGTTAAGTTTATTAACTTCTGATGATTTATTTAAGTTCT
>CAYXXW010000057.1:0-12623 GCA_964469115.1 uncultured Melioribacteraceae bacterium | reverse complement strand
AAGAATTATCAGCCGGTGAACATGTTGTCAGTATTGACGGATCAAGATTAGCAAGCGGTATGTATATCTACCAACTTATTGTTGGTAATAAATTTACTCAAGTTAAGAGAATGAATTTGATTAAGTAATAACGGGAGTATTTGTAATCATTTACAAATCTTTTGCTTGACTCATTAGGCGAAGTTTTCTTTGGCTGGGAAAACTTCGCTTTTCCCCATTAATACTTTAGTAATCTATTCAAATAATCTTTATAACTCGAATTGGGATAAGATTCAACAAGATTAACAAACTCATCCTTAGAAATAAAATTCTTTTTGTATGCTATTTCTTCAATACACGCGACTTTTAGTCCTTGTCTATCTTCGATAACACCAAAAAAGTTTGAAGCTTGCAGCAAAGCCTCAGGAGTACCTGTATCAAGCCATGCAACACCACGACCTATTTGCACTACTTCGAGTTGAGAATTTTCTAAATACTTTTTATTTACATCTGTTATTTCCAATTCACCGCGTTTTGAAGGTTCTAAATTCTTGGAAATTTCTACTACCTGGTTATCATAAACATAGAGTCCGGGTATTGCAAACTCAGATTTAGGATTGATTGGTTTTTCTTCAATGGAAATTGCTTTCCCTTCCACATCAAATTCAACAATACCATATCTTTCAGGATCAGAAACACGATAAGCAAAAATTGAAGCTCCTTCCTTTTGACTTTTCAAAGCATTGTATAAATAATCAAGTTTGCCATAGAAAATATTATCACCTAAAACTAATGTAACGCTATCATCACCAATAAACTTTTCACCAATAATAAATGATTCTGCAATACCATTCGGAGCATCCTGCACAGCGTACTCTATATTCAATCCAATAAATGAACCATCACCAAATAGTTGCTTATAAAGCGGTACAGTGTTCTCATCCGATATAATTAATATATCCTTTATACCACCAAGCATTAAGATTGAAAGGGGATAGTAAATCAAAGGTTTATCATATAGTAATGCTAATTGCTTACTGTAAACTTTGGTAATTGGGAAGAGTCTGGTACCAGCACCACCCGCTAAAACAATTCCTTTCATATTTCCTCTTAGTTTGTAACTGCTATAATATTTGATGAAATAAAATTATCATTTTTATCAAAGATATCAATTTTGTATTCGCCAATATTTATAAAATTATACTTGAAAAAAGTGTCATTCCATTCGGGTAAAATTTTATATTTTTTTGAATCAATCAATTCTTCATTATTACTATCTTGATTCGATCTTTTCCAAACTTGTACCTTAATTTTCTCAAGACCAAACGGTACGTGATTATTCAGATATATAAACGTTTGTCCGCCGGAGCGCGATAATGAAAGTGAAGTAAATGGATTTTTAGGTTTACCATTTATTACTAATTCGCAAAAGATGAATTGAACTCCGCCAATTACATTTTGGCTTGGAAAAATAATTTGTTTTCGATCGTCATGAGCATAGTAAACTTCCAGCTTACCCGTCACTAATCTGCTGTGTGAAGAGTTAAGAAAATATAATTCATAAATACCTGATTCCTTAAATTCAAAACTTGTTACGGTCCAAGTATCTGTTTTTTTTACACTCAGTGTTTTACTTTCAAAAGGGGTAAACTTCCCTTCAACTAACTTATCAACAAAAAGATATAGGACTGGGTCTTTTATTGCTTTCTCATTTTTCAACAAGACGTAAATTGCCGTACCGTAAGGCTTAATTTCAAGGCTGTTTAAGGGTCCAACCGGAGTTCCATCTTCAGTATAACTTTCACATACGTAAAGTTCTTGGGCTAGTAATACATTGCTAATAAGTATTAAAAATATGAAGTTTTTTAGAATTCTAATTTTCATTACCTCAATAAATTTATGATTTCCAAAATGCTGGTGAAAAAATCACCAAAATAGTGAATAGCTCTAATCTGCCCAAAAGCATTAAAAATGATAAAAACCATTTACCTCCAGCAGGAATATTTGCAAAATTATCAGTAGGACCGACAGAACCAATTGCTGGTCCCACATTACCTAAAGATGTAGCAACGGATCCCATGGCAGATGTAAAGTCTAATCCGAACAGTGACATTATAAGTGAACCTAAAACAAATATAAATATATAAAAAAGAAAAAATGCTAAAATATTAGAAATAATTTCTTGCGGAACAGCATGATTATTATACCTTACCGGAATTACTGCTCTTGGGTGAATTAGTCTACGCAGTTCAAGAAAACTATTTTTAATTAGAAGTAAGTGTCTAACAATTTTAATTCCGCCACCGGTAGAACCGGCACAGCCTCCGATAAAGAGAAATAAAAAGAAAACAAGCACTAAGAAGGTTCCCCAAATTTCATAGTCAGCTGTAACAAATCCTGTTGTTGTTATCATAGAAACCACTTGGAAAAGCGAATCTCTAAATGAAGTTTCAGCACTTCCATAACCATTGAAGAATAATACTATTGCGATAAAAATTCCCCAAAAAATTATGACACCCGAGTAAAACTTAAATTCCTCATTTTTTTTAAGATTGGCAAATCTACCGTGTAGTAAATGATAATGAAGGGTAAAGTTAACTCCGGCCAAAAACATAAAGAAAATAATTACATAATGAATAAAGGGAGATTGAAAGTGAGCAATACTTGCTTGCTTTGTTGAAAATCCTCCAGTTGCCATTGTAGTAAATGAATGACAAACTGCATCAAAAAATGTCATGCCTCCAATAAAAAGTAAAACAATTTCTGCAACAGTCAGCATTAAATAAATTCCCCATAATCTTACAGCAGTTTCTCTTACTCGAGGATGAAGTTTATCTTTAGTGGGTCCGGGAACTTCTGCAACGAATAGCTGCATACCTCCAATCCCTAAAATCGGGAGTATTGCAAGAGAGAGAACGATCATCCCCATACCGCCTAACCATTGTGTTACACTCCTCCAAAAAAGGAGTCCGTGTGGAAGTGATTCAATATTATTTAATATTGATGCCCCGGTAGTTGTAAATCCTGACATTGTTTCAAAAAACGCATCCGTGTAGCTTGGAATTGAACCGTGGAACACAAATGGTAAAGCACCAAAAAGAGATGTTACTATCCATCCCATTGAAACAACAATGTAACCTTCTCTTTTTCGTATTTCTTTATCTTTATTTTTAGTTAAGAGGAAGAATATTAAACCAATTACAGAGGTGGATAAACCAGTGATAAGTAGAATAAATACATCGTTATCACCATAATATAATGAGAAGGGAATACCTAACATCATAAAAATTCCTTCTAAAATGAGAAGGAATCCAACGAAATTAAAAATTACATTTTTTTTGACCATTACTGAAAGAATTTCTCAACTTTGTGAATAATACCAGGTAAGGTGAAGACAACAACTTTATCATTAGCCTCAATTTGTGTATTTCCAACAGAAATAAAGCCTTGATCACCTCTTATATAACCTCCAATAATAGCATTTTGGGGAAACTTGAGATCTTTAACCATTTTTTTAGTCACATCTGAACCTGGTTGAGCAATATATTCTAAAACTTCAGCATCAATACCTAGCAATGTAACGACTGAAATAATATTCGCTTTTCTAATAAATTTAAGGATATTGTTTGCCGCAATAAGCTTTTTATTTATAAGTGAGTCAAGTCCTATTGTTTGCGTTAGAGGAATATAATCAACGTTATCAACTAGAGCAATTGTCTTAGTTACGCCTAAGTGTTTTGCCATTAATGATGTAATAATATTAGTTTCAGCATCGTTGGTAACAGCTATAAAACCATCCATATCGACAATACCTTCTTGAGCCAACAGATCTAAATCTCTACCGTCACCTTGAATTACTAAAGTTTTTTCAAGTTGATCCGCTAATTCAACAGCTTTATCTTTATTAGAGTCTATCATTTTAATATTAATACTATTTTCGAGCATTTTGGCAGCAATTCTACCGATCTTTCCACCACCTAAAAACATAATATTATTCAGTTTAGATTGATCCTTACCAACTAATTTAATAATTTGTTCAATTCCTTCATGTGTAGTAATTACAAATATTTGATCATTTGGAAGCAAAATATCACTTCCAGTAGGCATAATTGTCCTAATTCCTCTGTGGATTGCTACCACTCTAAATTGTACTTGATCTATAGTTTGTGCAATTTCTTGAATAGTTTTTCTAATTACGGGAAGACTGGGCTCTAATTTTAAGCCAATTAAAGATAATTTACCTTCTTCAAATTCAATTATATCGGTTGCTGCAGCTCTTTGTATAAGTTTAACTAGCTCAAAAGCGGCAAGTTCTTCTGGATAAATTAAATAATCAATACCAATTGAACTAAAAATTTCTTTATTTTCAGATGAAACATATTCTGCATTTTCAACTCGCGATATTGTTTTTTTTGCACCAAGCTTCTTCGCAAGTATTGCTGTATTAACATTTATTGATTCTGACGAAGTTACTGAAACGACTAAATCAGTTTTATCGCAATTAGCTTTTTTTAATATTTTAAGTGATGTTGAAGAGCCATTAATAGTTAATACGTCCATCACAGAATCAACTCTTTCCAGGCTACTACTATCAATGTCAATAACTGTTATATCGTGGTTTTCATTGGAAAGCTGCTTGGCTAAATGGTATCCTACCTCACCGGCTCCGGCTATAATAATTTTCATTTATTCAATCTTTATATAGAATTCTTAATTTTTAAATAGTAATAATAACAATAATTTTGCCGATTATTAATAATATTATTCCTCACATGCATAATGATATGAATAAAAATCAGCACAACATAATTCAAAAATTATTCTACTTATTTATTGATAAATGAAATAGCTATGTGAAATTTATTCGTCTATTTTTGTAAAAATAATTTTCATTCCCTTAAATTCTTTTCCTTTAGGCTAGTGTTATTTTCAAAATAATCATTAATTAAATAAAATCAAAAATCATGTTATAGTAGAAATATAGAATCATTTATTGCAATTTTTGTATTTTCCTTTGAAATATTTTAAAACTTAAAGAGGTATTGTATGTTTGAATGGATTGCAAATCCTGAAGCTTGGATTGCTTTGGTTACTCTTACTTCTCTAGAAATAGTTCTAGGTATTGACAATATTATATTCATTTCTATTTTAGTGGGCAGATTGCCGGAAAACCAAAGAAATAAAGGGAGAATTATTGGACTTGGTTTGGCAATGATTGCAAGAATTTTATTGCTTCTTTCTCTTGCATGGATAATGAAATTAACCGAACCACTCTTTTCGGTTTATGCATATGCTATTTCGGGTCGTGATCTGATACTAATTCTTGGCGGTTTATTCTTATTAGCAAAAAGCACTCACGAAATTCATAATAGTTTAGAAGGTGAAGAACATGATAAGAATGAAATTAAAAAAGTCAGTTTTAGTAGTGTTTTAATTCAAATTGCATTATTAGATATTGTTTTTTCACTCGATTCAGTAATTACAGCCGTTGGGTTGGCAAAAGATGTTCCTGTTATGGTAATTGCAATAATTATTGCTGTTCTTGTTATGATGTTATCGGCAAAAGCTTTAGGTGAGTTTGTTGATAACCATCCAACCATAAAAATGCTGGCTTTAAGTTTCTTGATTTTAGTCGGGGTTTCTTTAATTGGCGAAGGTTTTCAAATGCATATACCAAAAGGATATATTTATTTTGCAATGGCATTTTCTATCGGAGTGGAATTATTAAACTTGAAAATAAGAAGTAAAAGAAGAAATACTATTAAGTTGAGAAAAGCAGTAGTTGAATAAAATCAAAAATGCCGGTATACTAAAAACTAGTATCCGGCATATTTTGTTATTCAAATTGACTAATATTTGTTATTCTGCACTTTTAACAGTATCAATAATTGCAGCCGCAACTTTGTATGGATCTGCGTTTGACGCAGGTCTTCTATCTTCTAACCAACCTTTGTAACCAGATTCTACAGTACCAATAGGTATTCTTATGGAAGCTCCTCTATCGGAAACACCATAACTAAATTCGTGAATTGAAGCAGTTTCATGCTTGCCCGTTAATCTTCGGTGATTATCTTCACCATATACTTCGATGTGTCTTTGTTTTGCTTCATCAGTCCCAAAAGCATCACAAATTTTTTCATAAGTAGTTTTTTCACCGCAAGTTCTAAGAGTTAAATTGGAAAAATTGCAGTGCATTCCTGAGCCATTCCAATCACCCTCAACGGGTTTTGGGTCTAAGTTTATTCTAATATTGTGCTGTTCTCCAATACGTTCAAGCAAATAACGTGCAGCCCAAAGTTGATCGCCTGCTTCTTTTGCTCCTTTAGCAAAAACTTGGTATTCCCACTGACCTTTCATAACTTCAGCATTGATTCCTTCCACATTTAAGCCCGCTTTTATGCATAGGTCAAGATGTTCCTCTACCATTTCTCTTCCAATATTATATTCAGCGCCAACTGAACAGTAGAAAGGACCTTGTGGCGGAGGATAATAGCCTGGAGCTGGAAAGCCATAAGGTGTGTGGTGATCTAAATCCCAAAGAACATATTCTTGCTCAAATCCGAACCAGAATTCATTATCATTATCGTGTATTGTTGATCTTCCGTTAGTTTCATGTGGGGTTTTATCCGGATTTAATACCTCTGCTATAATTAAATAAGCATTATCTCTTGCCGGATCAACGAAAGCTCTAACAGGTTTAAGGAGAAGGTCTGATGAGCCACCTTTAGCTTGATTAGTTGATGAACCATCAAAAGACCACATTGGTGCATCTTTGGCATCTCCACTAAAATCTTCAACAATTTTTGTTTTACTTCTCATTTGTTGTGTGGGTAAATGCCCATCCAGCCAAATGTATTCTAATTTGAATTTTGCCATATTTTTTTCTCCTGATTTAAAGTTTAATATAGGTTGTTTCTTTAATTGTTGATAATACGAAACTTGTTACCGTTCTTAAGACTCCCGGCCAAGCTTGAATATTTGCTAATAGTTTTTCTAAATCTTCAGTCCCTTTTACCAATACTTTAAGCATGTGAGAACCTTCTCCCAGAACTGCGTGACATTCTAAGATTTCCGGAGTTTCCTTTACATGTTCAATGAGTTCATCAAATTTTTTTGATGAACTCATGAAAACTGTAATAAATGCCATTAGATCATAACCAAATGGTTTTCTATTTACCCGAGCAAAGTAACCCTCAATAATGCCTTTTTCTTCAAGTTTCTTTAGTCTTTCACTTAAAGATGGTAATGATAAACCAACACTTTCGGCAATTACATTTCTCTTGACCCTACCTTCTTTTTGAAGCATATCCAAAATTTTAATATCTATTGAATCCAACATACCTCGCCTTAAATAATTAGATAAAATTTTAATTTTGACTGTGAAAATATGGGATATTATGAAATAAAGCAAATATTATTTTGTATTTCGTCAAAATTTTCTGAATTTTGTGTTTTAAATCATAAATCTGAAAAATATGATTAGATAATCGAATAACATTATAATTCTACTCCAATTTATTATTAACAAATATATTCTTTTTTCGATAATGTCAAAGAAATGTATATTGTTAAATAAAATTCAATTATTGGTTTCAATGGATTCATTTTTAGGCATAGCAATTTTCATTCTTCTATTCCTCATTTTTAGTGGGATAATCTATTTTTTAATCAAAAAAAATATATTTTCCTCCAGTTCCAGTCTAATAAGTAATATGAGAAACGATTCATCTCAAGAAAAATTTAGTAAACTTCAAAAATTAAAAAGCGAAAATGAAGAACTTAATAAAGAGATTGCATTTTTAGAAGAAAAGAATAGAAGACTAAAGCTTAAAGTAAAAGATCTTAGAGCTACTATTGCTGAACTTGAAGAACAGAAGTACCAGCTTGAGTATAGTGAAAAAACACTAAAAGAATTGAGAGTTAAAAAAGATGAAGCACTTGCTATTGTTGCTCACGATATTAAAAATCCAGCATCGACCATTCATAATTTTGTAGAACTTTTAGAATCTTACGATCTTAGTATGCAGGAACAAAAAGATGTTTTTGCTGCCCTTATTGAAACATCTTCAAGATTAGTAAAATTAACAAATGAATTTACCCAAGTGGTTTCTGAGGAATATACATCTTTGAAACTAAATATCGCCAAACACAATATTCTTAACATAATTGATAGTATAGTAAAAACAAATAAAATTAAGGCGAAAGAAAAACACATTGATCTTAGACTATATCAGCCAGAAAAGGAAGTAATAGTTGATGTTGATGAAGATAAAATGAAAGAAGTTGTAGATAATTTTATTGGAAATGCCATAAAGTTTTGTCCTGAAAACAGTAAGGTCGAGATTACAACAAAAATGGAAGAAAGCAATGTACTCGTTGAAGTTTCAGATAATGGTTATGGCCTTACAGAAAATGAAATTTCAATAGCTTTTGAGAAGGGAAGCAAATTTAACAGAAAAAGCACATACGACGAGAGCAGCTCCGGTTTAGGTTTATGGATAGCTAAAAGAATAGTTGAAGAGCATAACGGAAGAGTCTGGGTAAAAAGCAAAAAAGGTTTAGGAGCCACATTCTCATTTACACTCCCAATTAAGTAAAAACCCCACAAAACAAATTAATATCAAGTCTGAATCTATTACTAAGTAAACTAAATGAACTTATTTTAGAAAGGGAATGATAAAAAGATGAAGGAATTATAGAGACGGGTAATTGCCCGTCTCTATAAAAATATATTTAGTTTTTAAGAACGGCAGTAACCTTTTTAGCTGCATCTTCTAAAGTTGTTGCAACTTCAAAGTTCATCTTTGATTTTGCTAATAACTCAGCTGCTTCTTCAGCATTTGTCCCTTCAAGTCTGATTACAATGGGTACTACAACTTTAATCTCTTTTACTGCATTTATTACCCCTTGAGCAACACGGTCGCAGCGAACAATACCGCCAAAAATATTAATCAAAATTGCTTTAACATTAGGATCACTTAGAATTATTTTAAATCCGTTTGCAACAGTTTCTTTATTTGCACTGCCGCCTACATCTAAAAAGTTTGCAGGTTCACCACCGGCTAATTTAATAATATCCATTGTACCCATTGCAAGTCCTGCACCATTAACCATACAGCCAACATTTCCATCTAACTTAATATAATTCAAATCAAATTTTGAAGCTTCAATTTCTAATGGTTCTTCTTCATCATAATCTCTGTATTCTAAAATATCTTTATGTCGATAAAGTGCGTTATCATCAAAATTCATTTTTGCATCAAGAGCAATTACATCACCTTCTTTTGTAACCACTAAAGGATTTATTTCAGCAATTGAAGCGTCTGTTGAATCATAAGCTTTGTAAAGAGCTAATAAAAATTTTACAGCATTTCTAAATTGAAGTCCTTTTAAACCTAAACCAAATGCTAATTTTCTGGCTTGGTATTGTTGCATTCCAATAGCAGGATCAATTGCTTCTTTAATAATTTTCTCCGGAGTTTCGGCGGCAACTTTTTCAATTTCAACTCCGCCTTCTGTAGAAACCATTACAACATTTTTAGATTGAGCACGATCTAAAGTAATTCCAACGTACATTTCTTTATCAATATTTACTCCTTGTTCAACTAAAAGTCTTTTAACAAGTCTTCCTTCCGGACCGGTTTGATGCGTAACTAAAGTCATTCCCAAAATTTGTTTTGCATATTTTCTAACTTCAGGTATACTTTTAGCAACTTTAACACCGCCGCCTTTGCCTCTTCCGCCCGCGTGTATTTGGGCTTTAACAACTTTTATGTTTCCGGCAATTTCTTTTGCAGCTTTAACGGCATCTTCGGGTGAGAACACAACTTTACCGACTGGAACAGGAACATTAAACTTTCTTAAAATTTCTTTTGCTTGATATTCGTGGATTTTCATGATTACCTATTTCTTTGTTTTACTATTTATTTTTAATTTCCTAATAATAACTAAAAAATTAAATATGCCCAATTGTATGGATGAAAATTATTTATTCACTTTCTTTTCTTCTTCAAAATTTTCTTCTTCTTCAATAAAAATAGCATCATCAATTCCTTGATTGATCTTATAATCTCGATAAGTAATTGTTATTTCCCCTTTGAAGTTTTCTGGGATGTTTCTGTTCCTTCTTTTTTTTGTTGGATCTCCTTCAACTTCCGAAAAATCAAAATATACTTTAAGTTCTGAAGGCAAAGCGAATTCTTTTTGTTTATCATAACTAAAGCTTGTAATAACTTTGGCATTATTGTCTGAAGTTAAAATCAATTGTCTGATTAACATTTCTGTTTCATCTATAGCTAAAACTGCAGACACAAATTTAAGTGTATCTGTGTTTGGAGTAATCTTGTAAAGTGACACTTTTGATTCATCAACTAAAGTATCGCCAACAAACTCAGAAGAAAAATCATAATCAAGAATTCGCTGAGGATTAAAATCAATTCCGGCTTTGGGAAGAATTGCAAAACTCGAAGATTTCATCTTGAACTTATCAGGCTTCTTAAAGAAGATTTCCGCTTTTGATTTCGGCATTTTCAGAAAATCCATATTTACCGCAATATTAACTTCAGCGGAGTAATCATTTACCTTATCAAGCTTATTTTTTATCTGTTCAAAAATTTTTTCGATATTATTAGTTTGAGAAAAGATAGTTAGACTACTTAAAATGGTTAGAATAATAATTTTATTTTTCATGTTAGAATATCTTTTTTTAAGAAAATAAAAATGGTTAGAATCAAAAATACGATTGTGTGCCCGGTCAAGATAAAAATAGATTTAATAATTTCATCCCACTCAATTTCATAACTGAAAAATCCTCTCCAATTTGGCATATAGTTTGTAAAAATGTAGGGTTTAAATTCTTGTGTAAAATCAAACGGAAGTTGCGAAATAATCACAAGAATTAATAACAAAGACATTACAGCTATTATTGGTCCTATTGCATTTTCAACAAATGAAGAGAATAACATTGTAAGTGTAAAAACGAGCAACATGCTTAAAAATATATGGGCATAGCCCAATGCGAAACGCCATAAAATGTCGTCTTGTGCAAAAATTATAATTCCATTATCAACAACCAAAAGTTCACCGGTTCCAAAAATTATTAAACTAACAAGTAAGCTTACAAATACCATCCAAAGAAGAACAGAAGCAGTGTAAATTCCACCGGCAATGAATTTTGAAATGAGAATTTTAAATCTGGAAATGGGTCTTGTAAGTATTAGTCTGTATGTCCCACCAGTAGCTTCTCCTGCTAAAATTTCACCAGCAATCAAAACAATTGCTAAAGGAAAAAGATTATAAAGAGCAGTTAAGATTAAATCACCAATCAGATATCCATTTAGTAAATTCCCAGATATAAAAAAATTTTCACTTAATCCCCTTGTCAAATGCTTAACATAATTATCACCGGATAAATACAAATTTACTTGAACAATTGCTACAATAGTTCCAATACCCAAGTAACCAAGGTATGATCTCCACTTCTTAAATATTTTGGTTAACTCAATAATTACAAGACTAAACATAAATTAGCTTTCTTCTGTTATTCTTAAGAAATAATCTTCCAATGATTTTTTTCGTTCAACCGAAAATATTTCAACATCGTTTGTTACTAATGATTTAATAAGCTGAGGTATATTTTCTTCTGGTATTTTTACAATCAGATTCTTGTTCTCAATAACATATGAATTTTCTGCAATGCTCATTTTAATTAAAATTGGTTTAATGTCAGTGTTACTTCTGAAGTTTATTTCTACTTTTTCATCGCCATCATTTAACAGATCCTTTACTTTACCTTCAACAACAGTTTTACCTTTATTTATAATAACCATTCTGTTTGCAACAATTTCAATTTCTTTTAATATGTGAGAGGAGAGAAAAATTGTAATATTATTCTCTGAGCTCAATCTTAAAATTAATTCTCTAACCTCTTTTATTCCCTGAGGATCAAGTCCAACTGTTGGTTCATCAAGTACTATTAATTCAGGATTGTGCAGAAGTGCTTGTGCAATTCCAAGCCTCTGCTTCATTCCATGCGAGTATGTTTTTACTTTACTGTCAAACCGTTTTTCTAATCCAACAAGTTCAAGTATTTTCAGAATGTTTTTTTTACTAACATCAGCACCCGACATTTTGCCAAGTATTTCTAAGTTTTTGTAAGCTGTGAGATAAAGATAAAAATCCGGTTTTTCAACAATTGCCCCAACGTTTCTAAATATCTCCTTTCGATTTTCTTTGAGTTCTTTTCCAAATAGTTTAATATTGCCTGAAGTTGGATTTATTAGTGTTAGCATCATCCTTATAGTTGTACTTTTGCCAGCACCATTTGGACCTAGAAAACCAAATACATCACCTTTATAAACATTTAGACTTAGGTCATCTACCGCAGTTAGATTCTTAAATCTTTTAGTTAGATTATTTATTTCAATTATTTTTTCGGCACTATTCATTTCTTAAAAACACACTTTCAAAAATTGCATTATGAATTATTGGTCGGAACTTACTAATTTTTTTATTTGCCCTCGTTGGATGAACTCTGTTGCTCAACAAAATAACAAATAGTTTATTTTCTTTATCAATCCAAATTGATGTGCCAGTATAACCAGTATGACCAAATGAATCATTAGAGAAATATTTTCCGGCAGATG
>CAYXXW010000056.1:0-12792 GCA_964469115.1 uncultured Melioribacteraceae bacterium | reverse complement strand
GCAGAACCAATTACACCCGAAACATTAGGGGCCATTGCATGCATCAGCAAGTAGTTTGAAGGGTCCTCTTTAATACCTAAATGTTGCACCACTCTTGCACTGTCAGGTACAGCAGAAACGCCTGCTGCTCCAATCATTGGATTTAATTTATCGCCCTCTTTAAGAAAGATGTTCATAAATTTGGCAAATAATACCCCTCCGGCAGTTGCTATCATAAAAGAAATTGCACCAAGTACAAATATTAAAATTGAAGCGGGAGTTAAAAATGTAGTTGCCTGGGTTGAAGCTCCAACTGTTAAACCAAGTAATATTGTTACAATATCAATTAAGGGTTTACTTGCTGTATCGGCTAAACGCTTTGTAACGCCGGATTCTTTAAGCAGATTACCAAAAAACAACATACCTAAAAGTGGAAGTCCGCCTGGAGAAATAAATGTAGTTAGTAATAATGCTACAATCGGAAAAATTATTTTTTCAGTTCTCGAAACCGATCTTGGTGGTTTCATTTTAATTTTTCTTTCTTTATCACTAGTTAACAATTTAATTATTGGTGGTTGAATAACCGGCACTAATGCCATATATGAATATGCCGCAATTGCAATGGCTCCTAATAGCTGTGGAGCTAATTTTGATGATAAAAATATAGCTGTAGGACCATCTGCTCCACCAATAATACCAATAGCAGCTGCTTGCTGAGCAGTGAATCCAAGTGTAATGGCAGCAATGTAAGTTAGAAAAATACCAACTTGAGCTGCCGCTCCTAGTAGAACCAATTTAGGATTAGATATTAGTGCAGAGAAATCAGTCATTGCTCCAATACCTAAAAATATTAAAGGCGGGTATACTCCCTTTAACACTCCAAAATATAAAATATTTAAAACACTGCCGTCTTCATAAATTCCTAACTGAAGACCAACTCCTTCAAAAAAAGGAATATTACCTACCAAAATTCCAAAACCAATTGGCACCAATAATAATGGTTCGTATTCCTTTGCAATACCAAGATAAATGAAAAATGAACCAACAAGGAGCATAACAACATGCCCAATAGTTAAGTTTGCAAATCCGGTATATTGAAAAAACTGAGTAAAACCATTAAAAAACTGATCAATAAATTCCATTTAATTAACTCCCAATTTCAACTAAAAGATCACCCTCTAAAACAGAATCTCCAACATTAATTTTTAGACTGGAGATCTTGCCGGCTTTATCAGCTTTTATATTGTTCTCCATTTTCATGGCTTCCATTATAAGAAGAGTATCACCAACTTTAACCTCGTCGCCAACTTTTACTTTAACTTCTAAAATTGTTCCCGGTAAAGGGGCTCTTACTCCACCACCGGTTGGTTTTGGGGCTGGCATTGAGGATTGAGGTGTTGTGGAATCAGTAGATGGAACTGCTCTAGCTCTTACTAATTTTGGAGTCTTTGAAGATTTAATCTCTTTGTGTATTTCAACTTCATATTTACTCCCGTTTACTTCTACCTCAGCAATATTATCTTCAATATTATGAAGCTCCACATCGTATTTATTACCTCTAATTGTAAAACTAAATTTTTTCATTTTAATTGTTCCTTAATACTTTGGGGTTTGTCTTAAACCATAAAGTTTTGAATTCCATGGTGAATATACACTCTGAACTTTTTTAATTGTAATTACAGTATTTTCAAAATCATGTGCTTCTTGAAAATGAAGTATAATACCCGTAGATATTGCTGCAATAGTTTCTCCGGATATACTCAATTCATCATGTTCGACAGTATGTTTCCCGGATTTCAATAATCTTTTTCTCAAATTAAGATTTAATAGTTTAGTTAAGTTTACAAGAGTAACGAACAATGAAAGCAAGGCTAAAAAAACAATTGTATAACCAAGTACAGTCAAAATAACATCAGAACTACTAAGATTATTAATGTTAAAGCTTAATTTGTTTACAACACTATCTTGAGTTGCTGCATTTATCAGTGAATCTTTAGTCACATTAACAGTATCTGAATTTATGCTTTGAAAAACCATTTCTTATCCAAATTATAGTGGTAAATTTGAGTGTTTTTTTGGCGGATTTATATCTTTTTTTGTCGCCAACATTTGTAGTGCTCTAATAATTCTAAAACGAGTATTTCTTGGTTCAATCACATCATCAATGTAACCATATTTAGCTGCCACATAAGGATTAGCAAATTTATCTTTATACTCTTTTTCTTTTTCTTTTAAGAAGTTAGCTTTTGCTTCCGGGTCTTCAATTGATTTTGCTTCTCTTGAATGAAGTACTTCTATAGCACCTTTGGGACCCATCACTGCAATTTCAGCTCCCGGCCAAGCATAGTTTATATCTCCGCGCAAATGTTTTGAACTCATTACATCATATGCTCCTCCGTACGCTTTTCGCAAGATAATAGTAATCTTTGGTACAGTTGCTTCTCCATAAGCATAAAGCAGTTTTGCTCCGTGAATAATTATTCCGCCATATTCTTGAGTAGTTCCCGGCAAGAAGCCCGGAACATCAACAAATGTAACAATCGGAATATTAAATGCATCACAAAATCTCACAAATCTTGCCGCTTTTCTTGAAGCGTTTATGTCTAAAACACCCGCTAAGTAATTTGGTTGATTAGCAACAATTCCTACTGGAGAGCCATTAAATTTAGCATATCCGGTTACAATATTTGGCGCATAATGTCGTTGAACTTCTAAAAATTCAGCATTATCAACAACTGAAAAAATCACATCTTTAACATCGTAAGGTTTATTTGGACTATCAGGAATTATTTCATTAAGTGCATCATCTAATCTATCGATTGGGTCATCACAAACTGTTTTAGGTGGATCTTCCATATTGTTCTGAGGAAGATAGCTTAAAAGTTTTCTAATTATTTGAATTCCTTCTTCTTCATTTTCTGCAGCGAAATGTGCAACTCCTGATTTAGTCGTGTGAACAGAAGCGCCGCCAAGTTCTTCATCTGTTACAATTTCGTTTGTTACAGTTTTTACCACTTTAGGTCCGGTAACAAACATATAGCTTGTACCTTTGCTCATAATTGTGAAATCAGTAAGAGCTGGGGAATAAACTGCACCACCTGCACAAGGACCAAAAATTGCTGAAATTTGAGGAACTACTCCTGATGCCATTATATTTCTTTGAAAGATATCAGCATATCCGCCAAGACTTTTAACACCTTCTTGGATTCTCGCACCGCCGCTATCATTTATACCGATAACGGGAGCCCCAACCTTCATGGCTTTATCCATTACCTTGCAAATTTTTTGCGCGTACATTTCTGAGAGCGAGCCACCAAATACAGTAAAATCTTGGGAGAATACATAGACTAATCTTCCATCAATAGTTCCATAACCTGTGACAACACCGTCTGAAAGATAAGATTGTTTGTCCAGTCCAAAATCAACTGTTCTGTGAGAGACGAACATATCAAATTCTTCAAAAGACCCGTCATCCAAGAGCATATCAATTCTTTCTCTTGCTGTATACTTCCCTTTACTGTGCTGCACTTCAATTCGTTTCTCACCGCCTCCTAAACGAGCTTTTTCACGCATTGCCATCAATTCTTTAATTTTATCTTGAATTGCCATTTTTTCTCCTTAATGAGATCAAGTTTTTTCTATAAAATTATAATTTAATTTTTGCTATTATCTTCGCATAGTTCGGTAAGAACACCATAAGTTGACTTAGGATGCATAAATGCAATATCCAATCCTTCGGCGCCCTTTCGCGGTTGTTCATCAATAAGTCTTACACCTTTTTCTTTAGCTTCATTAAGTGCTAATTGCAAACCGTTAACATTAAATGCCAAATGATGGATGCCTTCACCTTTTTTTTCTATAAATTTTCCAATCGGTCCTTCCGGATCAGTTGATTCTAGAAGTTCAATTTTGGTTTGTCCAACCTTAAAGAAAGCTGTTTTTACTTTTTGGTCAGTTACTTCTTCAACTGAATAACATTTTAATCCAAGAATATCTTCATAGTATTTAATGGATTCATCCAAATTTTTAACTACTATTCCAATATGCTCAATATGTGTAAGTTCCATCTTGCTATCCTTTTAATTTTAAGATTTTTCACTATCAATTAGCGTGCCGTATAAGAATGATAGGGGAGGATAAAAAATATTTATATTAAGCACATAAGTTACATAATTATTTTATTTTTATAAAATTTAGTCACATTAACAATTATTATTTCTCATTTGTTAGAAGAAGTGTTTTAGTCCTAGGAATTAATTTTACCATAATTAAAAATTGTCTTGACAAAAAAAATAATTAAGCATATTTTTAAAGTTAGAATTTTTATTCCGCGGTAGCTCAATGGTAGAGCATTCGGCTGTTAACCGAAGGGTTGTAAGTTCGAGTCTTACCCGCGGAGCAGAGCCCAAGAAATATTCTTGGGCTTTTTCATTTCTCAGCCAGATCAAAATAGGAAATACTTTTAACCTTTTATCTTGCCATCATGTTACGTATTATTTAGTAATTATTGTTATATTACTAAGTAGCATGCAATAATTTGTATTCCAAAGGAATTATTATAAATAAATTGAAAGTTGATAATGAGTAAAATTAAAAATAAACATACATTCCACATCCCAGTAATGGGCACTGCATTTACAATCGATTCTCCTATTAAAGTTGCTAAATATGGCATTTCATCAGTTGTATCCCTTGTAGATGATATTCTTATTGAAAATATGAGAGAACATTATTCAAAAAAAATGAATTTGCCATTTAAAGGAATTTCTGAGAAAATAGAAGACTTTAGAGCAAAAAGAATTACCGAGTATCTAAATTTTATGGATGAAATTGTAAAAGAAAAGTTTAATGAATTGAAAGAATCCTACAGTAAAAATTTGGATGAAATTCATAAATATTTGGACATGCTTCCGGATGCTGCATTTTTAAAAGCAGAGTTTAACAAGCTTATTGAAAACAATGTTTATCTAAAAAAGATTCAAGCTTGGCTCGATGAACATTTGCACCCCGGTTCGATTGATGTAAATATAATGACAAAGTTAGATAAAGCTAACTACAATAATAAAGAAGTTCTTCCAGCTGAATTTAATGATGCTCACGCTTCATTGAGAGGTTTTGCCAATAGCAAATTAGAATCATCTCTGATTTTCTCTGCAGGAATGAATCCAAGGCTTTACAGCTATCTGGAAAAATTTGATGATTTCTTTCCTGATGAAAATGGTTACATAAAAAAGAAAATAGTTATTAAAGTTAGTGATTATAGGTCTGCATTAATTCAGGGGAAGTTTCTTGCAAAAAAAGGAATTTGGGTTTCAGAGTATAGAGTTGAATCCGGCTTAAATTGCGGCGGACACGCTTTTGCGACAGATGGTTTCTTAATGGGTCCAATTTTAGAAGAGTTCAAAAATAAGAGACTTGAGCTGGTTGACACTGTTCATAAAATTTTTGTTGCGGGATTGAAAAACAAAAATAAAAATATTCCAAGTTCACCATTACCTGTACTCGTTACTGCCCAAGGGGGAGTAGGAACTGCTACCGAACATGAATTTTTAATGGAGCATTACAATTTAGATTCGGTTGGATGGGGCACTCCTTTGCTTTTAGTCCCTGAGGTTACCAATGTTGATGAAAAAACACTAAAATTATTAAGCGGAGCAAAAGAAGAAGACCTTTATCTAAGTGAAATTTCTCCTCTTGGTGTACCATTTAATTCTGTAAAAGGGAATACACAAGAGATTGATAAACTTGAGTTAGATGAAAAGGGAAGACCGGGCAGTTCTTGTCCTAAAAAGTTTTTAACATTTAATACAGAATTTACAGAAAATGCAATCTGTACAGCTTCCAGACAGTATCAAAATTTTAAGTTAAATGAACTTGATAAAAAAGAATTATCAACCGAAGATTACGCATATAAAAGAAGTAAAATTATTGAAAAGGAATGTTTGTGTATTGGGCTGGCAAATTCAACACGACCTTTGCATGGCATTGATAATAAAATTAAAAGTGATGGTGTTTCTGTCTGTCCAGGACCAAACCTGGCTTATTTTTCTGAGGTGCTTTCTCTAAAGGAAATGGTTGACCATATTTATGGGAAAATAAATGTAATTAAGAGAAAAGACAGACCAAATTTATTTATGAAAGAATTATCTCTTTACTTTGACTACCTTAAGAATAGAATTGAGGAAATAGAAACACCTTTATCTGAAAAGCAAATCGCTTACTTTAATAAATTCATAAATAACATGAATGATGGAATTGATTATTACAAAGGTCTATTTGAAGAAGTAAAGCACATATTTGAAGATGTTAAAGAAGATTTTCTTATTGAACTAGAAGCAATTGAAAAGTCAGTTAACAATTTACTTTTACCGGAACTTGTACTTGTTAAAGTAGGTTAATTTCTAAAAAATATTTTATTCATTTTATAGTTTGATTCTCTTTTTTACCAAAAAGGTTGAGAGTCAAACTTTTTTTATTTTTCCCCGTCAAATAATTATTCATTGATAATTCGATAATTTTAACCACAGAAATTTATTCTGTTTTTATATAGTTTTAATCTCAAATTTAACCAACATAAAAAATTGAATAATACCTTTAAGAAAATAGTTTTAATCATACTGCTAATATTGGTCTTACCGATCACCGCATTTTTTATTTATCAATTTGCCACTCTTAATGAGAGTGAAGGCGAAATAAATAAAATTTACATCCAGCAGCTTGAAGCAATTATTTATTCTGTTAATCAATATTCAGAGGATGTTGTTAGCAGTTGGGTAAATGATATTGATCTATTTCTGAAGTCCGGTCAATCGGATGATAAAGGAAATTTTAATTTATTTCTCAATGATAATACATCAATAAAAAATATTTTTATTGCTGATGCGGATAACTATTATAGCTCATTATCTTTTTATAGTCCTTTAAATTCCGTAGATATTTCTAAAGACTCATTAATTAGTTTCTTAGATCAGAATAATCAAGTTGTAGAAAGACTAAAAAATTTTTTGGATGTTGGATACCAAAAGATTGAGACGATCGGAAAGTTCAATAACACCGATTTATATTTATGTTTATTCCCGCTAATTTCTAATAGTAGTCAGAAGCAGATTGGGGGAATCTTTTTTAATCCTAATGAGTTTATTGATCTTAATCTTGCCAGTAAAATATCTCAAGCTTGCGGAGATGAATTTGTTTTAGCAGTAATTGATAAAAATAATAATATAGTTCATTCATGTGATAAAATTACTTCAAGTGAAATTTTGATCTATAAAGAACTTTGGCTTTTACCCGGATTATCACTTGGAATAAAAATGAAAAATGGAGGAATTGAAGAGTTTGTTAAGCAAAGATATTTTACAAACTTAATAATTCTAGGATCATTGTTACTAATTCTATTGCTTGGCGTGTTGCTTATCTATTATAATCTTAGAAAAGAGCTTAGGCTTACTCAATTAAAAGCTGATTTTGTTTCTAATGTTTCTCATGAACTTAGAACTCCATTATCTCTTATTAGTATGTATTCTGAGACTCTAGTTTTAGATAGAATTAAAGATGAAAACAAAAAGAAAGAGTATTATTCCATTATTAATAACGAAACAAACAGACTAAGCAAAATAGTTAACTCAATACTCAACTTTTCTAAAATGTCAGCCGGAACGCGTGAATATAATTTTGAATCTCACAATTTGATTGACCTAAATGATGAGATTATTTCTACTTATGATTATCATATAAAATCGAAAGGTTTTGATTATGAGACCAAAATTGAACATAATATTGAAGATATTAAAATTGATAAAGATGCTGTCTCAGAATCTATTATTAACTTAATTGAAAACTCAATAAAATATAGCTTAGAAAAGCAACATTTTGAAATTAAAATTGGTCATAATGAAATTGGTGCTTATTGGGAAATAAAAGATTACGGAATTGGAATTAGCGACGATGATCAGAAGAAAATATTTGATAAATTTTACCGTGTTTCAACCGGATTGGTTCATAAGACTAAAGGCACCGGTTTGGGACTTTCATTGGTAAAGCAAATAATGGAAGCGCATAGCGGAAGTATAACAGTAAAAAGTAAAGTGGGTGTTGGCAGTACTTTTCATCTACAGTTCAACTCTAATTTTGTTAAATAGAAATTGGTTTAAAAAATGAAAAAAATTTTGATAGTTGAAGACGAACAAGCAATG
Source organism: uncultured Melioribacteraceae bacterium (assembly GCA_964469115.1). Classification (GTDB taxonomy): domain Bacteria; phylum Bacteroidota; class Ignavibacteria; order Ignavibacteriales; family Melioribacteraceae. The sequence goes on along the minus strand of CAYXXW010000056.1, from coordinate 4,621 downwards.
AGAAACGGTTTAAGAGATAATCTTGAAATTGAAAATTACGAAGTTGATGAGGCTGAAGACGGATTAACGGGATTGGAAAAAATTAAGAAAAATAATTTTGACCTAATCCTTCTAGATGTAATGATGCCTAGAATGTCTGGTTTTGATGTTTGCAAAAGGGTTCGGTCTATGGGCAATTCTACACCAATAATTTTACTCACTGCAAAAGGGGAAGAAATTGATAAAGTATTAGGACTTGAATTAGGAGCTGATGATTATATTACAAAACCATTCAGTCTAAGAGAACTACTTGCAAGAGTAAAAGCAATTTTGAGAAGAACTGAAGGAACCGTTGAAACAATAGAAATTTATGATATCGGAAAACTTAAAATGGACTTTTCTTCGTATAACGCAACTTCGAATGGTAAAGATGTGAACCTTTCACACCGTGAGTTTGAGATTCTAAAATATTTGGTCGAGCATAAAAATATGACCGTTCCTAGGGATGATCTTCTTAAAAATGTTTGGGGGCACCAAGCAAAAATTACGACTAGAACGGTTGATAACTTTATTCTTAGATTAAGACAAAAAATTGAGAGCAATGTAAATCATCCTAAAATTATACTTACGATTTATGGTATTGGCTACAAATTAGTTCTTTGATGAAGCAAAAAAAATCTGTGACATTCTTTTACAATTGTTTACAAGAGCATGACAACTTAAAAATTGATTCTTCGTCTATATAGGTAGAGAATTCAAAAAAAAATAGGAGTCAGTCATGTTACACAGAAAGAAATCTATTATAGTTGTTGCATCAGAAATTTTATTGATTCTTTTTTTGTTAAGCGTAAATATGTTTGCACAGGAAACAAAAAATGTTATTTTTAGTTTAAATGATGAATCAATTGGTAACATAAAAAATGCGATACAATCCAATAATCCTGGGTTAAGAAAAAGCGGAATATATTTTGCCGGGAAATATGCTGTTGAGGAAGTCTCAGAAACTTTGCTCGATCAATTAAAGAAAGAGGAAGATCCGAGCTTAAGAGTATTAATTGTCAGAGTTTTATATATTAATGGTAATTACGAATATATGGATGAAATTTATAAAGTCGCATTAAATGATAAAAATATTGCAGTAAGGCAAATGGCTTCTGCAATCTATGATGTAATGCGAACAGAAAGATCAGTGCAAGTAGCTGACGTGAATAATTAATACAACTATATGAATAAAAGTAAAATAAATCTAAAATTACTCTGCCTTTTCTCATTAGTGTTCTTTGCAAATAATATAAAATCTTATGGTGAAGAATGGAAGGAACTTATTGATCTACGCGGCGATTGGAAATTTAATATTGGTGATGATAAAAGATGGTCTGAGCCCAAATTTAACGATAATAACTGGGATAGAATAAATGTTCCTTCTTCATGGGAAGATCAAGGTTATAATGGTTATAATGGATATGCGTGGTACAGGAAAAATTTTAAAGTTCCTTCATCAATTAGAAAAAAAAATATTTATATCTCTCTTGGACATATAGACGATGTTGATGAAGTGTACTTGAATGGCCGCCTGGTTGGATCTTCCGGAACATTTCCGCCAATTTTTAGAACTGCATATAACGCATATAGAAAATACCCGGTTTCTGCTGATCTTTTTAATATTGGTGAAAATAATACTATTGCTGTAAAAGTATATGATTCGCAATTAATCGGCGGAATTATTTCTGGTGATATTTCGATTATGACTTTAGAAACACTAGATATGGAAATAACTCTGGATGGATATTGGGAATTTCAAATTGGTGATAATTCCACGTGGAAAGATCCAAAATTTAATGATGAAGATTGGGATATAATGCCTGTCCCTTCGTATTGGGAAATAAATGGATATACCGATTATGATGGATTCGCTTGGTACAGAAAAAAGTTCGATGCTGATATTATGTTGGAAGGGGAGAAGTTAGTTCTTTTGTTAGGTAAGATTGATGATATTGACCAATGTTTCTTAAATGGTAAAATGATTGGAAGTACAGGAGATTTTGAAAGAACTCCCAAAATAAATTATTTTAACAATGAATGGCTCGAATTAAGAGGGTATTACATTCCTGAAGGACTTATTAAATATGGTGAGGCTAATGTTATTGCAGTAAGAGTTTATGATGGTTTGCGTGATGGTGGAATTTATCAAGGTCCAATTGGAATAACCACACAAGAAGATTACAGAAATTATTGGAAAGAGAAAAAGCGTAAGAAAAGTTTTTGGGATTACATATTTAATAGATAAAAGATTAGCCGCAATAAATATTTTTGTAAATCATTTCGTAAATTTTTTCATCAAAAATTCTGCTGAAGAAGTAGCCCTTGCTTTACCGCTCAGCAATTTTTCTTCTAAATCTTTTATCTCTTTATTAACCTCTGGGTTTTGATAAAAATCATTTATTAAACTTTCTTTTATTAGCGAGTGCATCCACTCTAAAGCCTGCTTATTTCTTTGGTTTTCAAAAGTTCCGTTATTCTTTGTCAGCTCAACAAATTCATTTATCATTTCCCAAATTTTATCAATACCTTTCCCTTCCAATGCAGAAGCTGTTAAGACTTTTGGCTGCCATTCATCAGTATATGGCTTCAGATAATGGACAGCATTGGCAAACTCAGCTCTGGCAATATCAGCTTTTTGCTTATTGCTTCCATCCGCTTTGTTAAAAACAAGTGCATCAGAAATTTCAATAATGCCCTTTTTAATTCCCTGGAGTTCATCGCCAGCACCTGAAATCATTACAAGTAAGAAAAAGTCGACCATTGATCGAACTGTTATTTCACTCTGACCAACACCAACTGTTTCAATTAAAATAATATCAAATCCGGCAGCTTCACATGCAGTTATGGTTTCACGAGTTTTTCTGGTAACGCCTCCTAAATTTCCACCGGCAGGAGAAGGACGAATGAAGCACTTATTCTCTCGCGATAAATTTTCCATCCTAGTTTTATCGCCAAGAATACTGCCTTTAGAAACCGAGCTGCTCGGATCCACAGTCAATACCGCAACTTTATGATTTTGTTTTAGTAGATAAAGCCCAAAGGCTTCAATCATTGTGCTCTTACCTGCACCGGGTACACCGGAAATACCAATCCGAATTGACTTACCTGAATGAGGTAAAAGTTTATCTAATACTTCCGTAGATTTTTCATGATGCTTAGCAGAATTGCTTTCAATTAAAGTAATGGCTCGTGCAAGGAGATTTCTATCATCCCCTAGAACCCCTTCTACAAGATCCTCTACAGTTGGTTGACTAGTTTTATTATTCATATTTCTTGATTTAGACTTAGTTGGATTAATACCCTTAACAATATTAACCGCAAATTCTTTACCGGCATTTTTAGGTGTCCAGTCGGGTTTATATGTTTTATTTTTTTTCATTTCAGAAGTTTTTAAATTGCAATCAATTTATATTTGTCTTAAAATGCCATTCAGGGCTCTACAGATATTTTGTAAAATCCCAGAATCTAGTCTACCTTGATTCCCGATTAAAAAATTCGGGAATGACAGATTAAAAGTTTTATTCAAATATTTGATTTCGCACCATTTCCTTAGAATCCCATGGGGCCTGATCTCCGCCCAAATGTTTATGAAACCACTCCAAATGTGCATTATAATAGAGTGGCATAGATTTTAAGTGATTCGGCCAATGCCCGTCATTATCAAAAATAATTATTCTTGAATCAATACCTCTTAGTTGTAATGCTGTAAAATATCTTAAGCTATGAGTGTATGATATCCTATAATCTTTTTCACCGGTAATTATTAGAGTCGGGGTTTTAAAATTATCAACAAATTTACTTGGCGATTGATTATCATAAAGTCCTTTCTGATTCCATGGATCACCGCCTAAATCAAAATTGGGGAACCATAATTCTTCGGTTTCTAAATAAAATTGTTCAAGATCATAAATCCCCATCATTGAAGCCAAACATTTAAATCTATTTCCTCTTGCTTGCAAAAGGTTCATGAAGTATCCCCCATAAGACCAGCCCATTGCCCCCATTCTTTCTTTATCAACATAAGACAGATTTTGCAGACTATCCATTACAGCCATTACATCATTGTACACATTTCCATCCCATCCCAGTGAAATATCTTGGGTAAATTCTGCTCCAAATCCTGTTGAGCCGTGTGGATTTGGAAAAGCTAAAACATAACCAGCGCCGGGATAAACTTGCCAATCCCCGCGGAATGAATCACGCCACTGCATTTGTGGTCCGCCATGAACATTTATGACTAATGGATATTTTTTATTTGGATCAAAATTATGCGGTTTTACAAGAAAGACTTGGATTTGTTTACTATTAGAACCCTCAACCCAAATTTGCTCTGCAGGCCGAACATCAACTTGCTGGGTAAACCCAACATTAAAGTTGGTGAGTTCTGTTATCTCATTATTCCTCAAATTCAGCTTAGCCAGCTCAGTGGGTTTATAAACATGTGAATATGTATAAATAATAAAATCATCATTCGGTGAAAGTAAAAAACCATTCAAACTTTTTTGACCTAAAACTCTGGTTATTTTCTTATCAGCTAAAGCAACTTTAAGAATTGGATTATAACCCTTTTCATCAATATAAAAGTAAATAGATTTTGAAT
>CAYXXW010000055.1:0-12831 GCA_964469115.1 uncultured Melioribacteraceae bacterium | reverse complement strand
GATGGTGCTTCGGCACTTGCAAAAAAATACAAAATTTCAGATTTAGCAATTGGACTTACCATTGTTGCCTTCGGTACATCAATGCCTGAGTGAGTGGTTAATGTAATTGCCTCAATTCAAAATCATCAAGATATTGTTTTGGTTAATGTGATTGGAAACAATAATTTTAACCTGTTTATTATACTTGGTGTTGCCGTTCTAATTTCTCCACTTATAGTTCAATCAAGTACAATTTGGAAAGAAATACCAATTTCATTTGGCGCAATATTATTTCTCTTTTTTTTCGCAAATGATTTTTTCTCAACTGATTCACAAATTATCTCAAGAATTGATGGTTTTTTCCTATTGATCCTTTTCGGTTTATTTCTATTTTACGTTTACAAACAACTTAAGACTGATGATTCAGAATTGGAATTAACACATAAGAATTTTTCAACTTTAAAAATTACTCTCTATAATAATTATTGGATTAACCGGATTGTTTTTTGGTGGAAGATTTGTTGTAGTTAATGCCGTTGAAATTGCTCAAATGTTAGGAGTAAGTGAAAAAATAATAGGACTTACAATTTTAGCCACCGGAACTTCCTTGCCTGAATTAGCAACATCAGTGATGGCTGCCATAAAAAAGAATAATGATATTGCAGGCGGTAATATTATTGGCTCAAATATATTTAATATTTTCTTAGTTTTGTCAGCAAGTTCACTAATCAATCCTATTAAATTTAATACCGTTTTTAATACAGATTTATACATTTTGGCTGGAGGAACAGTTTTCTTATTTATTGCAATGTTCACAGGCGAAAAGAAAAAATTAGATCGGTGGGAAGCAGGAATTCTATTAGTTTTTTATTTTGGTTACACAGTTTATTTGGTTAGCCAAGAGATTTAACTCTAGTTAATATTTCTTATCTAACTTTTGGAAAAAAGAAGAACTGAATTGCTTATTATTTAGGTATCAAGGTTAGGACTAAATCACCTGAAATAAGTTTATCAAAACCTTCAAATACCAATTTTTTTTCATTTCTTACAACTATTATAGGAAGTGAATTATTTGGGAACAGTTCCGATATTTGCATCTCTTCAATGTTAGCAATTTTTATCTGCTCTAATATGATTTGATCTTTAGTAATTCTTCGGTCCCACTCTGATAAATTTATAATTTTATTGAACAGCTGTTGACCACCAATTGCATTTAATAGTTTGACTAAACCTTTATCTCTTTCATTTAGTATTGCCGCAAAAATTCTGGGGACATAAAATTCCTCATGCAATCTTTTTGCAGTAAGCACATTGAATTCAGCATTTGGGGTCATGGTAATAAGCATACCTGTTGCATCAATTCCTGTGTCTTTCAAGACTACATCATCAAGGGCATCACCATTTACAGCTTTTAGTCCCATTTTTATTACCTTAACACAATTAGATTTGTTTGTATCAATCATTATTATTGGTCTTTTTGAAATAAGTGCTTTAGCAAAAAATCTTGCAAAAGGTCCTGCTCCAACTATTACAATATCATCTTTACCAATTGTTGACTGAACCAACTCATTTCTATTTTTTAGCCAATCAATTCCTAATTTTAAGAGCACAGGAACCGTCGCGGTTGTTGTTATCGCCATGAATACAAGAATAGAGAAAATTTCTTGCGATATAATTCCTGCCTCGAGGCCAATACCTGCTATTACAATTTCCACAGCTCCCCTGTCATTCATACCAGCACCGACTACAACTCCTTCTCGCCAACCATTTCCACTTGGTAAGTAAAATAAAAATGTCCCAATAATTTTACCAAAGGTTGCAAAAATTATAACACTCACCAATAAAAATAAATCAGTTTGAAAAACTTCAAATGAAACTTGAAAACCCGCTGTGACAAAAAATATTGGAGCAAGAAAACCGAGAGAGACATCTTTTACAAGCTCTGTAAGTTCGTGGGATAATTTTGTTTTCTGCAATCGCTTCCCTAAGAACAAGACCCGCAATAAAGGCCCCTAAAATTCCATGCAACTCAGCTAAATGTGCTAATTCAGCAAATGCTAATGCAGTTAACAAAATTAAAGTTGCATTAAAAGTTCTGCCTTTAAATCCATTTACTTTTAACCATTTGTAAATAACGGGAAAAACTTTTAATCCGAGTAACCAAGAAATAAGAAAGAATAATAAAACTTTTACTAGAATAATAATATTTGCTATAATATCAAGGGAACCGACATTAGAGAAACTGATTATAACAGCAAAAATAATAAGCGAGAGGGTGTCAGCAATTAAAGCTCCTGCCATCATTACATGTGCTATTCTGGTATCAAGAATTTTAAGATCAACTAATATTCTGGATTTTGTAGCTAAAGATGTAACGCCCATTGCCATACCGACAAATACACCTGCAATTCCAGTTCCGCCAGTAACAGTAACAATCCCAATACCCTAAACCAAAAGGAACTATAAAACCGCCTAATGCAGCAAGGATTCCTTCCTTTGATGCTTTACCTAAATCCTTGGGATCAATTACCATCCCCATATAAAGCATCATTAACAATACACCTAATTCTGCAAGCACATTGAGCGCGGCGCTGCCATGAAAAAGTCCCAATAAAGGCGGACCCAATAATATTCCGGCAAGCAGCTCACCCAATACAGACGGATATCCTAAACGCAAAGCTAATTGTCCGCCAAGCCATGCTGCAAGCAAAACCAAAAATAGATTTAAGATAATAAATTCCATAAGATGTTTTATTGAGTTGGTTAAATTGAATAAATACCTTAGTTATTGATCCTTCCTATTCCATGAGGAAGCAATTGATTAAACAATAGTTTTAGTAATATCATAACAATTTAAGTGTTGACGATTCAGCATGATTTGCCTAAATCTCATGCTACAATAACATATAAATTTATTATCCAATCTAAAATAGTTTTTCAGTTTAATAGAATTTCCCATCTCAGCAATTTTTGAAACTAAACAGCAGATTTTTGAATATTTGAATATTCAAATACTCGGAGAATTATTTCCTATATCATATTTGCTAAGATCTTGAGCTAAACAATATGAGTTAAAAAGTATTTATTAATAATTTGCTTTAATACCTATTTCCATGAATCTCTATCAAAATGACATATAATATTTCTTTTTGAATAAGACATCATCTTTTATGTTGATTTTTTTACATTTTTTAGCTTTTTTAGGTGATATCAATAATAATATATTTGTCATTTTGTCAGATAGAGAAAAATAATATATGTATGATCACGGAATAATTGGTAAATCAAAACAGATAAAAGACTTAATTGATATTGCGCTTCAGGTTTCGCAGTCAGATATTTCTGTACTTATTTACGGTGAAAGCGGTGTTGGTAAAGATCTATTTGCAAAAGCTATACATTATTATAGTAAGCGTGCCGATAAAAAATTAATTACCGTAAATTGTGGTGCCATTCCTGAAGGGATTTTGGAGAGCGAGTTATTTGGTCACAAAAAAGGGTCTTTTACCGGTGCAGTTGATGATAGAAAAGGATACTTTGAATTAGCTGATGGCGGCACTTTATTTTTAGATGAATTAGGAGAGATGCCGTTAACAACTCAAGTAAAACTTTTACGGGTTTTAGAAACAGGTGAGCTTATTCCTTTGGGAAGTGAAATCACCAAAAAAGTAAACGTAAGAATTATTGCTGCAACCAATAAGGATTTACAAATTGAAGTCGATGCGAAAAGATTTAGACATGATCTTTTTTTTAGATTGAAAGCTGTTTCACTATATATTCCTCCTTTGAGAGAAAGAAAAATTGATATTAATTTACTAATCGAATATTTCCTGAATAATTATGCTAAACAAAATAATATTGCAGCTCCAAAAATTACAGATGATGCCCTGGAGTTATTAAATGATTACTATTGGCCCGGAAATATACGTGAATTAAAAAATGTAATTGAAACAGCAACCGCACTCAATACTTCGGGAAAATTTGGTGTTAATCTAATTTCAAATTTATTGAGTCCTCCAAAAATTGAAGATATAAAAAGAAATCTCCCAATTGTACTGCATAAAACCAATGAAGCATTAGATAGAGAAATTATATTAGGAGCTTTAATAGAGATTAAAAAAGATCTTAACGAATTGAAAAATTTTGCTTATAATAGCAATATGTCAAATTCAAGTAATGCGGATTTTACTGAACCAACGGAAATAGTGCCAATCGATGTTTTAGAGAAAAATGCAATAAGCAATGCAATAAAATTTGCTAACGGAAATAAAAGAAAAGCAGCTAAACTTTTAGGATTAAGCGAAAGAACTTTATACCGAAAGATTAAAGAATATCAAATATGATTAAAAAACAGATACCAAATAAGACTAAAATATTAACTTTATCTATTGTAAGAGAGTTAAAGAATTACTCACAACTGATAGTTTTTTCATTAATAATATTGGTATCTATTTGGGGTTGTTCTTATTCTTTTACCGGTTCATCTGTCCCTAATCATTTAAAATCAATTTACATTCCGTTTTGTGTTGATAGAAGCGGAAGTGGTGAACCCAATATGGCGGATGATTTAACCACATCGTTAATTGACCAATTTATAAGCGATAATTCACTTTCTATCTCTGGTAATAGACAAAATTCCGATGCAATGCTTGAATGCACAATTAATTCTGTTCCCGATGCTCCAACGGTTATTGAGGGCGGCGAAAATGTTTCTAAAAGAAGAGTAACTATAAATGCCCGCGTAGTTTACAAAGATTTTGTCATGAAAAAAACCGTTTTCGATAAGAGCTTTTCTAATTTTTCCGATTACATAAACTCCGGCGATGTCCGTTCAAACAAACTTGAAGCAATTCAAAATGCGATAGAATTGATCACCGAAGACATTCTTCTGGCTGTGGTTTCCGACTGGTAAATCATTGTAACATCTTCCAAATATAGGTATATTTACTAATTATTTTAACCCGAAAAGGTATAAGATGCTTTTTGATGAAATCATTTTAATTGTTTACATTCTCACAATGATAGTTGTACTGCTATTTTCTAGTCATGGTATAATCATGCTCTTCTATCATAGAAAGTATATAGAAAATATTCCCGCTTCGTTTAAAGTTTCTAAATTAAATAAGAAAGTTACAATTCAGCTTCCGCTTTACAATGAGCAGTACGTTACTGAAAGATTAATTAATGCTGTATGTAAAATTGAATACCCAAAAGATCTTCTTGAAATTCAAGTTTTAGATGATTCAACAGATAACACAGTTGATATTGTGAGGGAACTAGTTGCCGATAAAGTAAAAAATGGTTTTGACATTAAGCATATTAGAAGAGTTAAAAGAAAAGGATACAAAGCTGGAGCATTAAAAGAAGGATTGCAAATTGCTAAAGGCGAATTAATTGCAATATTCGATGCAGATTTTGTGCCCAGACCCGACTTCTTAAAAAATACACTTAAATACTTTATAAATCCTAAAATTGGAATGGTCCAAACTAGATGGGAACATCTTAACGAGAATTATTCCATTTTAACTAGAATTCAGGCTCTTGCTTTAAATGGTCATTTTGTAATGGAACAGCCTATAAGAAATAGGGCGGGATTTTTTATTAATTTTAACGGTACTGGCGGAGTGTGGAGAAAAGAGTGTATTGAAGATGCAGGGAACTGGCATGATGACACTATTACCGAAGATCTAGATTTAAGCTACAGAGCACAATTGAATGGATGGAAGTTTATTTATCTTAGAGATATTACAACTCCGGCTGAATTACCATCTGAAATGAATGCTCTTAAAGCACAACAATTCAGATGGACAAAAGGAGCAATTGAAACTGCAAAAAAGTTATTACCAAAAGTTTGGAAATCAAAAATTCCTTTAAGAGTAAAACTTCAATCTACTTTTCATCTGACAAATAATATTGTTTTTCCGTTTATCTTAGTTGCAGGCATTTTGAATGTTCCATTAATTTTTATTAAAAATTCCGGCCCCTATGGAATCTTTTTTAATTTTATGTCAGTGTTTGTAATAGCGTTCATAAGTTCATTTTTATTTTACCTTTTTGCTCAAAAAGATGTTTACACAGATTGGCGAAAAAGAATAGCACTCTTCCCTATATTCATGGCTGGCAGTATGGGTTTTGCGGTTAACAATTCCCGAGCAGTTTTTGAAGGTTTATTAAATAGAAAAAGTGAGTTTGTACGTACTCCTAAATTTAAAATTGTAAACAAAAATGATACTATAGTTTCAAATTCCTCTTACCTTGCGTCTAACAAAATAAATTCAACCATTATAGTTGAGATTGTTCTCGCATTCTATTGTTTAATTGGTGTTTTTGCGTCAATTTACTTTTTAGAAATTGCAGCACTCCCATTTCAGTTAATGTTCTTTTTAGGCTTTTCATCAGTGGCTGCACTTTCAATTAAACACACTTTAGAAAATAAAAACAATGCATAACGGAGTTTTTGTTAATGGATAAATTTGCAACAGTTTATGAATTCAACAAAGAATCGCCGCTTATTACTTATAAAGCCACACGTGAACTTGAAGCAAAAAATTATAAAAAAGCTATTGATTTACTCTCGTCAGCCATTGAAAAATATCCTCACCACCCAACACCTTACTTTCAATATGCATTAGCTCTTGCACACAATAAACAGTATGGTCTTGCTAAAGATTTTCTGGCCAAAGGCGATGATCTCCTTAGAGAAAAGGAAACACTTAATTATTATTCAAATCTAATTGAAGCAGTTAAGAGAGAAGCCGAGGGAATTTCAGTAGGTTTTGATGATACAATCAATGAGGTTTTAGGCGAGTCTTTTATTGAACCTGAACAATTTAGCTCAGATGATATTGATCTTATTGATGAATCGGATAGTAAACATAATGATACCGATAATTCAGATTCTGAGGGAATGTCGATTGTTACAGAAACACTTGCAGAAATATATGCATCACAAGAAAATTATGAAGAAGCAATTGAAATTTATGAGAAGTTAAAAAATATTAAGCCCGACCTTATTGATAAATTTAACAACAGAATAAATGAACTTAAAACTGCAATAGAAAATAAAAAGCAAAAAAGATTTGGAAATTAGTAGCTTCTCTTCATTATTTAGTCATATCAATTTAAATTCTTTATAAAATTTTTATACCCGGAGAAATAATGACAGAAAAAAGAAAAAAAACTGTTAATGATTTAATTAAAAAGTTTTCTTCCAATTTTGACAACAAAAAAAATGAAACATCTATTATTTTAGCTGCTGGTCACGGTAAAAGAATAAAATCTCAAACATCAAAAATGTTGCATCAAATTTGGGGCAAACCTACTGTCCAAAGAGTTTTCGAAGCTTGTAAAAGCGGGCTCAAAAATTCTAACTCGATTATTGTAACCGGAATTAAAGCTGAAGATGTTATCGAAGTTATCGGTAATAAAAAAAATAATTTGTTTGCATTCCAAGAAGAGCAAAATGGAACCGGTCATGCAGTGAAAATTGCTTTAGAAAGAATTAATCAGAATAAATATCACGGTACTGTTTACATTCTGCCGGGCGATATGGGTCTAATAAACGATCAAACTATGAAAATGTTTAGAACAGAATTCAAAAAATCTAAAGCAGATATGATGGTTCTAACTGGAATGTATGAAGGTGATCCATCTGAGAACAGTTACGGAAGAATTGTCCGCGTTAAGGATTCTGATGATTCTGGTAAATCATCCGGTAAAGATGCACAAAAAGTAATTGAGATTATTGAGTATAAAGATATTTTAAGTATTGAACCCAAGAAACCAATAATCAGAAAATTTAATGGCAAAAGTTATTCTTTCACCAGAGAAGAACTAATAAACAACAATGAGTTCAATTCAGGCGTATTTGCTTTTAAGTATGATTACTTAGTAAAACATATAAATAAAATTAAGAGTGATAACGTACAGGGTGAAATTTATATCACTGATTTGATTGCTCTTTTCAACAAGAGTGGATTTTCAGTTGGAGCAGTAAGTGCTAAACAAAAACATGTAATAATGGGCTTTAACAATAAATCTGTGCTTAAGGAAATGGATGCAATTGCCAGAAAGATTGCTTACGCTAAATTAAAAGATTTAGTCGCAATTGATGATCCTGATGATTTCTTCATTGCCGATGATGTAATTAAAGAAATTGTTGATCAAGATAGAAAAGATCAACCTCTTGATATACATATTGGAAAAGGAGTTCATGTTGGTGAGGGTGTAAAGTTGAACTATAACATAGAACTGAGAAAAAATGTATTTGTAAACGGGAATGTAAATTTTGGTAAAAATGTTACTGTGGGAGAAAATGTTCATCTTTCTTGTTTCCCAAATCAAAAATTGGAATTACATGATAATGTGGAAATTCTTTGGGGTGATATAATTAAAGGTAACTTAATTATTGGGGAGAATTCCAGAATTGAATCAAGTGTTAACATGACGGGAAGTGATGAATGCCCAACAATTATTGGTAAAAATGTTACAATAAAAGGAACCAGTTATGTATTTGGATCTATTATCGATGACGATTTATTTATTGAGCATAGCGTGCTGATTAAAAAGAAGGTTGATAAACTAATTAGAAAAGACGGTAAAGTTCAGGGAATTAAGTTCTTCCTCCCAATGCCCGAAGGTATTGACGCAATTCATAATCTATAAAATACACGATGTTTAAAAAAAAGCAATTTTGGGTAATTCCAAAATTGCTTTTACAATCTATATATAAGTATAGGTTGAGTACTTATTTAGCTTCTAAACCATTTACAAATTTCGTAAGCTTTGATTTTTTTCTGGCAACGTTGTTTTTATGAATTCTACCTTTAACAGCTGTTCTATCTAAAAATGCTACAGCTTCTTTTAAGTTAACTTCAGCAGTTTCTTTCTCTTTTGAATCCATTACTTTTTTAACTAAAGTTTTAACTTTAGATAAAGAAGCTTTATTTCGTTGTCTTCTTCTTTCGTTAGTTCGTATTCTTTTTTCTGCTGACTTATGATTTGCCATTATTTACCTATCAAAAATTATTAAGTTTATTAAATTAGAAAAATTATTATTTTTGTGCAACTAAAAATTATTTTATAAAAATTATTAACAGATCCATATAGATCATTAAAAAAGAAAGAAAATAAAAGTTTTGCTAAAAGTAAACGAAATATTTTATTCAATTCAAGGTGAAGGCTCTAAAGCAGGATTACCTTGTATTTTTATTAGATTAACTTACTGTAACTTAAGATGCTCATATTGCGATACAGAATATGCTTTTTATGAAGGAACTGAAATGAGCATTGATGAAATTTTTAAGGAAATTGGTAAATATAATTGCAATTTAGTTGAGGTTACCGGTGGTGAACCATTAGTACAGAGTGAAAGTCTAGAGCTAATGAAGCAACTTTGTGACTCGGGTTATGAAGTAATGTTGGAAACCGGTGGAAGTTTACCAATAAATGAAGTCGATAAAAGAGTAAAAATTATTCTGGATTTTAAGTGTCCAACCAGCAAAATGATGAAGAAAAATTATTATAATAATATTGATTTTCTTAAACCAATTGACGAGGTTAAGTTTGTAATTGGCAATAGAGAAGATTATGATTGGGCAAAAGAATTATTAATTAAATATAATTTAACTGAAAAATGTGAAGTTTTATTTTCAACTGTTTTTAATAAATTGGGAAATCGCGAGTTAGTAGAATGGATTTTAGGAGATAATTTAAAAGTAAGATTTCAAACACAATTACATAAATATATTTGGGAACCAGATAGAAAAGGCGTATGAAAATAGCAAAAGAATTTAGATGGGAAATGGGTCACCGGCTCCAATGTCATAAGGGTAAATGTTACAATCTACATGGACATTCTTATAAATTATTAGTTGAATTTATTGGTGATGTTGAAGTTAATGGAATGGTAATGGATTACTTTGATGTTAAAGAAGTTGTCGGACCAATTGTTGGTGAACTCGATCACTCTGTTGTAATTTCTAAGCATGATGTTGAACTATTAGAAGCTATTAAACAACTTAATTCGGCTCATGTTATACTTGATTACGAATCAACCGCAGAAAACTTATGCGGTTATTTTTTAGATAAGATTGCTAAAACAGATTTACCTGAAAATATTACAGGTATTATGGTAAGAGTTTTTGAAACAGAAAATACTTATGCGGAAGATTCAATTACCATAGTAAAAAGTTAGATTTATTATCTCCATCTGCGTTTCAGATAAAGTTTTAATCCGGCCGTGTATTTAAGGTCTCGGTAATCATCTTCATAATCCAAGACCGGATTCCATGAATATGTATATTTTGCATCACCAAATATTGCGATTGGCACTTTACCCAAACCTAGCTCAAAATCTGCCCCAAGATAAATGCCTAAATTTCCCCAATCTTCAACCTCAGAAATAAATTTACCTTCATGGTCTTTCTTCTCTTCATCAATCATTGCATAATTCAATCCGCCCAAAAATGAAAGTCCGATTATCCTATTTGGCATTAAATTTATTTGAACACCAGTATTAAAAATTAGCTGTTTAATAATTGCGCTATTAAAAAATTCGGATTCAAGTTCAGATGTGTAATTTGCATTTTTTTGAAAATATGAAGCTGAAGCATCTATAGTTATTGAATTATTTATAGGAATTCCAAAGCCGATCCCGTAAACCAGATCATTTTTAGAATTATAAAATTCTGTGAACTTTTCCGACTGTATTGAAAGATCTCCTGCAAAAAATGATATGTAGGGTGTATTTGAAGCATACCTTTGACCAGAGGTTAACCCGGATAAGGATAATAAAACGGCAAAAATCATGGTATTTTTCAAAAGCAGCCTATTTAAATTGTGCAATTAGAACTTATTTATTTTTTACTTCTTTTACTAATTCTAATATATTGGGTAAGATTTCTCCGGATTTACCAAATATTGAATAATCAGCTTCATAACTCATTTCAGTAGGTTCTATATTTACTTCTACAATATATGCACCATATTGTTTCGCAGTCAGTGGAATATATGCTGCCGGATAAACAATTGCTGAGGTTCCAACCACAAAACATATATCGCATTCTTTAGCTTTACGTTCACCATTTGGGAAAGCATTCCCTCTCAAGGTTTCACCAAACCAGACGACATCAGGCCTAATCAATCCACCGCATTTTTTACATTTGGGAACTTTATTATCAAACTCAAAATCTTGATGATTATAAAAAGTATTGCAATCAATGCAAAAATTACGAACAATACTTCCATGAAGTTCCTCTATGTTAGTGCTGCCAGCTCTTGCATGAAGATCATCGACATTTTGGGTAACAACATTTACATTGTAAAATTTTTCAAATTCAGCAATTGCAAAATGACCGGGATTTGGTTTTGAGCTTTCAACTATTTCTCTTCTATATTGATACCATTCCCAAACCATATCCGGATTCTTCATAAATGCAGAAAAATTTGCAAGTTCTTCAGGTTTTAATTTATTCCATAATCCATCTTTGCCTCTAAAAGTTGCTATTCCACTTTCTGCAGAAATTCCAGCACCGGTAAAAAATAAAAGCGATTCTGCACTTTTTAATTTTGATACAAATTCTTCTTTAAATTCCATTTCTACTCCGGAATTTATTAGAATAACGTTTCTTTAAATTCATCTTTCGAAATTGATTTTGGAATATACAAAGATGTTTCAGCTAAATGTAAAAATCTGGTCCACTCATTTTCATTTCCCGCTTCGTTTAATATTGCTCCTTTGTATGCATTTGTTTTAGCACTCAATTCATCTGCATGATACAGAACAATGGCTTCTAAAGTTTTCGGTACAACCGGTGACGCAAACTCTAATTTACCTTGATGACTAAGAACCAAGTGGAGCAGCTGATTTTTAAGTTCTTCAGGAAAATTTTCAATAGCAGATGATTCTTTCTCAATAATGTTAGCAATAATAACTATGTGCCCTATTAGTTTTCCTTTGGTCGTATAATCAAATCCCGATTCAAATTCTAATTCTTCAATCTTTCCAAGATCGTGCAATACAGCTCCAGTAATCAATAAATCTCTATTTATTTCTTTATGTATCTCGCACATCAAATCACAGATTTTAATGATTTCCAGAGTATGTTCAAGTAAACCGCCAATATAAGCATGATGCCAAGCTTTACCCGCGGGTACTTTTTTATATTTAGAGAATCTTTCTTCATTTAATATATTC
Source organism: uncultured Melioribacteraceae bacterium (assembly GCA_964469115.1). Taxonomy (GTDB): domain Bacteria; phylum Bacteroidota; class Ignavibacteria; order Ignavibacteriales; family Melioribacteraceae. The sequence goes on along the minus strand of CAYXXW010000055.1, from coordinate 656 downwards.
TTCAGAAGTCTCGTTAAATCCGGATCTGAAATCTCACCAATTCTATTTTTTAATTCGTGCTCCATTTCAGAAATTGGGCGATTAGAATTTGGTAAAAACTCGCTCGGGCTTACATTATCCTTTTCAACTGCTAATCTAATTCTATCAATTTTAATTTGAGGATTATTATTAAATTCATCCATTGTTCCTAAAATCTTCACAACTATCCCGGCTTTTGCATTGTCAACAAAATGTTCAAAGTTATCCCACATTTTAGCATTTAAAGAAGCACTTTTATCTCTAAGCTCAAGATCAAGAAACTCTTTGCCGGCTTTAGTTGTTTTCAGGGATAAGCTTGTTAGTAACAAAAAGTGTTCAAGCTTATCTTTTACTTTTAGTTTGCCAAGTTCAGTTTGGTCTAACATTTTAAACAGCCTTAGATTTTTGTTCAATTAAACTATCTTGAGGAATTTTTACAATAACCGATCTTCTAAGTAAATCAATGGTAACAGCTAACATTTTACCTTGATTACTTTCTTCATAGACAATTCCTTCAACATCTTTAAATGGCCCAGAAATAATTTTAACTTGTGTGCCTACAGCAAGCTTATCACTTACAGTAATATCGCCCCCCTGCTCTAGCATTTTTTGAAGATTTTCAATTTGCCAGTTTGGTA
>CAYXXW010000054.1:0-12879 GCA_964469115.1 uncultured Melioribacteraceae bacterium | reverse complement strand
GTAGAATTATTATAATCTTCAACGACTGATTTTTTGGGGAGAGTAATTTTGTTGTTGGGAAACAGTGACCAAAACCATTGATCAATTTCAACGGTATTATATTTTTTACTGTATTCTTCCAAGTAATTAAAGTCACCGAACTCCGGATAGATAATTCCCTTCCACGAATCATATTTCCAACTGCAAGTACCTATTTTTAAGTTATTCATATAAATGTTATTTTATATTTTACTTACTAAACTATAATTTAGAGTTAATTTAATAAATTAAATTGTTTTGATGCATTTCGATAATATTATAATAAAAATATAATTCCACTAACTAATTTAGTGTGATCTTAAATTGACTAATAAATCTGCACAAAAAAATAATATTTTAAATCCAATATGGAAACCAAGTTTACTTGTTTGGTTAATTGGACTTCTTAGTATTACCTTTATATTTATTGCATCTGGCAAAGTAATTAAAATGTTTGGGGAAACAGATCCTTTTATCAATAAAGTGAGTGGTATAAAGGAACAAATTTTTAATCTGCAATTACTTTCAAGTAAAAATGATAAAATAGGAATTCCTGACTCTAATAAAATATCTGGAAATTTAACAATTGAGGAGATTATTCAATCTTTAGAAAATATTAAGGAGTCATCATCTAACATATCCACTGAATCGCATTTAATAAAAAATAATTTTAACAATCTAATTAATGAATTAAGATTTATCAAAACACCTTATGAAATTGATTCTGTTAATCATTTATCGATTTTAAGAGAAAATTTTAACCGATTTGAAAATGCAAAATTATTCATTAATGTAGTTTTAGGATCCCTTAAGGAAAAACAATCAAATGACTATAATAGGTTCAAGTATTTTAGGATTTTGATTATTGTCATTATGTCCTTTTTATTTTTAGTTATTGGAGTAATTGTTCTATCCTATAATAAAAAGAAAATTGCTGACTACGAAAAAATTCAAACTGCATTATCAAAGGTTGAAGAGCAAAAAATTCACCTGGAAAACTTGATTAACAGCACACCAGCGGCAATTGCAGTATTAGATACAAATGATGTTGTAATAAGAATAAACTCTAAATTTACAAAACTTTTCGGATATTCTGAATCTCAAGTTATTGGGGAAAAGATAAGCGACTTAATTGTACCAAAAGAACTATTTGTTGAAGGTAAATTATTATCTGACGAATCTAATCTGAGAAAAGGGATCTCCGAAAAGATAACGCTTAGGAAAAATAAGGATGGTCATTTAATTAATGTTCTTGTAATTGGATCTGCCATTTTAGTTGATGATAAATTTGTAGGAGTTTATGGCATTTATCAAGACATTTCAGAGCGCATGAAATACGAGGAAGAGTTACTTAAATCAAAAGAGATTGCTGAGAATGCAGATAAACTTAAGTCGGTCTTTTTAGCTCAAATGTCACATGAAATTCGGACACCAATAAATGCAATGGTTAGCTTAGCATCATTATTAAAAGATGATTTAAAAGAAACCGTAGACGAAGACCAAAATTTAAGTTTGGAGTTAATTAACAAAGCTGGCAATAGAATAATAAGAACCGTTGATTTATTACTGAATCTATCTGAGCTTCAGGCAGGAACGTATCAAACAATTATTAAGACATTCGATATTTACACTGATGTTTTAAGTAAACTAGTTGTTGATTATAAAAAAATAGCTGCTGAAAGGGGCATAGATTTAACGATAAAAGTGGTTACAAGAGAAACTGAGCTAAATGCCGATTCCTATACTGTCAATCAAATATTTACCCAACTAATTGATAATGCCGTAAAGTATACTGAAAAAGGAAACATCACTATCAATATCAAAAGAAATGAAAAGAACAATTTAATTGTTGAAGTTGCAGATACTGGTATTGGTATTGCAGATGATTATTTATCTAACTTATTTGAGCCATTTTCGCAAGAAGAAATGGGTTACTCCCGTAAATACGAAGGAAATGGTATTGGACTTACTTTAGTTAAAAAATATTGCGATTTAAACAGAGCTTTTATTGAGGTGGAAAGTATAAAAGATAAGGGTTCTACATTCCGAGTTATCTTTAACAGCTAAAATTGGACGGTATAAAAATACCGCCCTAAAATTGTTACACCTTTTCTACAATTAGTGCTGATGCTTCTCCACCGCCGATACATAATGAAGCAAGTCCAAATTTAACTTCACGCTTTGTCATTTCATGTAATAATGTCGTTAATATTCGGGCACCGCTGGCTCCGATTGGATGGCCTAATGCAACAGCTCCTCCATTAACATTTACTTTCTTGGGATCTAAACCGAGTTCTCTGTTAACAACGAGTGATACAACTGCGAAAGCTTCATTAATTTCAAAAAGGTCAATATCATCTTTATTCATATCGGCTTTTTCTAATACTTTTCTGATAGCATCAATAGGCGCAGTAGTAAACCACTTAGGATCTTTTGATGCAGAAGCTTGTTCAACAATTTTTGCAATTGGTTTTAACCCTAAAGATTCAGCTTTCTCTTTTGTCATTAACAAAACTGCAGATGCACCATCATTAATTGAAGAAGCATTTGCTGCTGTAACCGTTCCATCTTTTTGAAATACCGGACGGAGCGTTTTCATCTTATCAAAATTAACATTAGCCGGATCTTCATCGGTATCGACTACTGTTACTGAACCTTTTCTGCCCGGAACTTCAACCGGAATAATTTCTTCTTTAAATTGATTGTCTTTTATTCCCTTTAATGCACGGTTATAACTTTCTGCCGCAAAATTATCTTGGTCCTCACGTGTAATGGTATACTCAGCTGCACAAAGCTCTGCAAAATTTCCCATGTGTATATTATCGTAAGCATCCATTAAACCATCGCCAAGCATACCATCCACCATTGTCTGATCGCCCATTTTGTAACCACCCCGAACATTTTTAACATAGAATGGTATTTGCGTCATATTTTCCATTCCGCCGGCAATCACAACATCCGCATCACCAAGCATAATAGCTTGTGCTCCAAGCATAACAGATTTTAATCCCGAACCGCAAACTTTATTAATTGTCATACATTGGGTTGAATTATCCAATCCAGCTCCCAATGCGGCTTGTCTGGCAGGCGCTTGCCCTTCTCCGGCTTGAATAACGTTCCCCATTATAACTTCATCAATTACATCGTTGCTTAGTTTATTTCTATCCAATAATCCTTTAATTACCAGACTACCAAGTTTTGGTGCCGGAACTGAACTTAAAGAACCCATGAATGATCCAATTGGGGTTCGAACCGCATCAATAATATAAACTTCTTTAATCTCTCTCATAAATTCTCCATACAAATCAATTTTTCAAAAATTTAATTATTTCTTTGTTAACCTGATCTGATTTTTCAAATTGCATCATGTGTCCGCACTTTGGAATCATAACTAATTTGCTGTTGGGCAATTCTGTATTTGCAAATTGTGCAATATCTTCAGTATATCCACCGTGTAAATATGCATTAGGAATAAGTCCGTCATTTTCTCCAAACAGTATTAATGCTTTATGATTTATTCCCTTCAATTCAGTCAGAACCGGTTCATCAATCATTCCTGCAACATTTCTGGTAACAGCATAACAATAATCTTCAAAGCCTTGTGCACCTCTAAGCTGAATTCGGTCAGTTACAAAAAATTCAGCATCATCAGGTGTTTCATAAAAATTAGCTCGTAAATTAACATCAATATTTCGGATGGGTGTATCTTTAACCAAATCAATGGTAAAAGCTGCTTTCATCCAATCCCCTTCACCTTCAGTGAACTTTTCAAAACCTGCTGAAGATATTAAAACTAAGCTCTTTACTTTTTCCGGGTGATTTAGCGCCGCATGCAAAGATATTTGTCCGCCCATTGAATGACCAATGAAAGTAGCTTTATCAATATTTAATTCATCTAAAAATTCTTTTAGAACTAATGCATTCCAAGACATTGAATATTGATAATAACCTTTTTCCGATTTTCCATATCCGGGTAAATCAACTGCAATTACTCGAAATTCTTTAGCAAGCTCAGGAATATTTTTAAGCCAGCTTTTTGCGCTTGTACCCAAACCGTGAATTAGTAATAAAACCTCATCGGATTTCCCCTCATCTATATAAGCTATTTCAATATTTCTGACTTTTTGTTCTTTTACCTCAAAGGTATAGTCTATTTCATCAAACTCTTTTGTAGGTAAATTATAAAAACTTGATGTTGCGCAACTGTTTATCATAATCACAACTATAATTGCTAATAAATAATTTATTTTTTTCATCATAACCTCCTAGAACATTATCCATTTAAGTGAAGCAAATAGTACCCAAGGATCTTTCGGACGTTCCGTTACATTTCCGTTTACAACCGGCGAATCATAAAAATCACCAAGCGATAAATACGCAGCATGAAGTTCAAGATCCATGTATACTCTTAATTTATAAAGAAGGTTAAGATTAAATTCTGTACCAATCATATTACCGCCATTGTTAGGAGTTACAGGTGAAGCACCAAACCCAACGGCAGATTTTACTTTAAATTTGTTTGGGATAAGATCGTAAGAAGCAGAAAATGAACCTGCCATCAATCCATATCCAATATTCTGGATATCAATTACAGCCCCTGTAAATCTGTTCACAACGTTTCCGTGTGGAAGTAATAAGTATAATCCATGACTAAAAAATACAGCTCCTGGCGCTGTCCAGTTATTACCTGTTAAAACACCACTATACTTTCCGTCTGATATATTATTATCATCACCGGTTGTATAAACTCCATCAAGTGCCAAATAATCATTACTGTTTTTACCGTATTTATATGCTAATCTTAAATTAGCTGCTAAACCAAAGATATCAACAGATTGAACTTTTGTTTTAGCAACACCCATGTTAGCTATTGCAAATCCGGTATAACCAAATCTGCCTTGCTTAAGAGTAGGATTTCCGTGGAAGTGTGAACCAAGCCAAACAATATCCGCTTTATAAGAGTTGTTACCAAAATTAAAATTGAACACTCCATTATAATTACTTAGTCCGGAGTTTAACCCTTGACCAAGGATTGAAACACCACCTTCTCCATTTCCTCTGTCTCTTAGGTAATAAGCGGTTAATCCAATTGAATTAAAAATATCGAGATCGTATTCATAATCAATTTCAAATAGAGAAACATCATCATTTTGATCTACATTATTTTCATAAAGCTGATAAGCCCCAAACTTAAATCTTTGATCGGATAATAAGTAATGTGCAGCAATTCCTGTTGCGTCTGAGCCCCAAATCGCCAATCTATATCCGGTATTTACTAAATCATCAGTTAAAGTGTAAGACGGAACTTTGATATTATCAAATAATCTAGTTAGGCCAGCATTAATAAACAAATTTTTCTGGGGTCGGAATTCAATAAATAAATTTTGGGTCTGCATGTTAACAAAATCTGCTCCGAAAGCTCCGCCAAAATTACCGCCGGCACCATAGTTTGCATCCCCCCAAGTCCAGTCCAATTCAAATGACATTCTCATTGTTGCCCAGCCATCAAATAATCTTGGAGTATATGCAATCATTGGAATAAACCTTTGTTCACTAAACCTACTGTCACTGCCAGTTTTAGTTGTATTACCCCCAAATAATCTGCCAACTACTTGTCCCTTTAAAAATTCGTTTGTAGGATAAGTATTGGAGATTTCTGAACGCATGAAATAGTAACCAATAAACTTAAATTCCTTTTTCTCTTCTGGAATTTCCTCTTCGTCAAAAATTTTATACGACTGTGATAGTATTTGACTTGAGAATATTATTGATATTACCAAAAGTGTAAGTAATCTTTTCATAATTTTACTCAGTGTAAATTTTAAAAAATCATATTTTAACAGCTGTCTTAAAAGAAGAATATTCTCAACCTTTAAGACAGCAAAAACAAATTAGTTTATTCTAACATATGTCTGGACATTTGCTATTCCCAATTGAGCATCTGAACCAAATCCGGTTGCAGGAGTTCTTGGAGTTGCACCAATGTCAGGAACTGTCTGAACTGCCTCTAGTTTCAATTGATCAGGGTTACCTGCAACAACTTCAACAATTCCCTCTTGCTCAAAAGCAGTATAGTTAATATTTATTGAATGGACATTACCTGAACTTGATTCAGTAACAGTATAAACTCCAGGAAAAGCAGTCCATGCACCATCCTTAACATGAGATTCAAGAGTAACAGTATTGGCTTCCGTCATTGTTACTCTCACACTATCATAATTGAATACTGCAACAAGAATAGGTGCAACATTAGTACCTGCACTTAGCCAAGTACCAACCCAAGGTTTAGCATCATCAATTGGATCTGTTCCGCCATCACCATCATCATCACTGCAAGCAGCAAAAGAAATTGATAGTAACACTATCAGTAAATAAATTAGTTTTTTCATTATATCCTCCTGTTATTTGGTTTTTATTTAATTTCCCCATTTTATTACATTAGCTGCCCAGGCATAGCCAATACCGGCAGCAACCATTGCAATTACGGTTCCATTTTTTATTTTGTTTTGTTCAAGTGCAAATTGTAAAGAAATTATTTGATCTATCTGACCTATATGACCTATATTACTTAAATATATTGATTGCTCTTCAGTCAATCCTAATTGTTCCAACATTATTTTGTACATAGATTTTTTAAAATGTAATACTGCTAAATATCCTAACTCACTCTTATTTATTTTACTTTTTTCAAACGCTTTATCAATACAGTGCATCCAATTATCCATTGAAACTTCATTGAGCCTATTTTTCATATGTTCAGCATCAAACATTGTTAGTGACTGATATGCTTGCCCTGCATTTTCACATGTAATTGGATTTTCTGTTCCCCCGTATTTAACCCCGACATCTCTTGCTAAAGTGCCGTCGGTAATTATGTGAGAACCTAAAAGTAAATTTTTATTATGATTTTTCTTTAATATTAATGCGCCTCCTCCGGCACCCAAATTATACATCATCGACATATTCTTATCGGTATAATCTACAAAATCACCATTTCTATATCCACCGGCTATTAAAACCGTATTAATATCTTCATCGGCAATCATCATATCTTTTGCCATTTTCATTGCAGTTATTGTTGTACAGCACCTTTGCTGTACATCTATTGACCAAGCGTTATTAGCTCCAATTCTTTCTTGCAGATAAATACCCGAAGTCGTTAAAGGATATTCTTTCCACTCTTCACCTATATTAAGAATTAGATCTATCTCCAGAGGATCAATTCCTGTATTAAATAAGGCTTGTTCCGAAGCCCAGACTCCCATCTCTTGAGTGCCGTCTTTTTTGCCCGGAATTGTCTTTTCAATTATCCCTAACTTTTCTTTTACTGCTTCAGATTTCCAATTACCATTTGTCTTAGAAGCTATTTCATCTGCAGTAATTTTTGTATTGGGTAAGTAAATGCCTGTTCCGACTATTCCTATATTAACTTTTTCGTTCATAAATCAATTATTACTTCTTAATTTTTTTCTATCAATTTTACCTGCATCATTTGTAGGCAGAACTGCAATAAACTCAATATGTTTAGGTATTTTATACTTGGCCAATCTTTCCAAACAATAATTTTTAATATCGTCTTTTGACAATTTTGAAGCTTTTGATTTAACAATAAAAGCTATTCCAGCTTCTCCCCATTTATTATCAGGCACACCAATTATTGCAACATCAGTAATCTCAGGATGTTGTCTTAAAGAGTGTTCCACTTCAGCAGGATAAACATTTTCACCACCGGAGATGTACATATTTTTAATTCTATCTACTACATAAATAAACCCATCTTTGTCCCTTGCCACCACATCGCCGGTAGAGAACCATCCATCTATAATTGTTTCTTTTGTAGCATTATCATTTTTCCAATAACCTGGAGTTACATTAGGTCCTTTCAGCAAAAACTCACCAGTTCCCTCTCCACCAACAGAATTACCTTTTTCATCTATTATTTGTGTATCAATATAAAAATTTGGAGTACCTATCGATCCAAGCTTTATAGTTGCATCTTCATGATTTAATGATGTAACATTAGGTCCAACTTCTGTTAAACCGTAACCTTGTCTAATTGGGACACCTTTACTGTGCCAGATATTTATTACTTCAAGAGGCAATGCTTCTCCTCCAACAATTAAATATCGTAGCCTCTCCATTTTTGTCACTGAAAACAAATTGCTTTCACTCAACATTTTGAGCATTGTTGGAACCGCCCACCAAAGAGTGATTTTTTCTTCATCCATCAGTTTTAAAATTACATCGGCATCAAAGTTTCTTATTATAATTGTTTGAGCACCGTGATGGATAAATGGAGTTAAGAGAACATTCCAGCCGCCGGTATGAAATGGCGGCGCACAATTAATTGAAATATCATCAGAAGTAATGTTCAATCTCAGCTCGGTGTTTAAGCTATTCCAGAACATCATTTTATGCGTATAAAGAGCGCCTTTTGGAAAAGCAGTTGTTCCGGATGTATATAAAATAAATATTGGACTATCTTCAGTAATCTGATGATTGTAATAATCCTCTAAAATTGGTTTTATTGAGAAATCCTCTAATAGCTTAGTAATTTCATTAAGATTTAGTTGAGTTTCAATTTTATCAACACTATTTGTACTCTTCACCTTTGATTCAAATTGATTTTCATAGATAAGTAGGGTTGGTTCGCAGTTCCCAAGAATAAAACCCAATTCTTTTGATGCAAGTCTGTAATTTAGTGGGACAATTGTTATGCCTAATTTTTGAGCAACTCCGAATAGTATCATATACTCAATACAATTTTCTGAAATTACTGCAATCCGATCTCCAATGCCCAAATTATATTCTTTTGAAAAATATTCAGAAAGATAATTAGAAAGTTTATTTACTTCAGAAAATGTATAAGCCTTCTGAGTTTCATAAACCTTAAAGGCTATAGAATCCGACTTATAAACTGCCCATTTTGAAAACCAATCGAACTTATTCATTACTAATTATTTTTATTGCTTGATAAATGAACTACAAATCCGACAATTGTTGAAACGACAATAGCAGAAGCTGAAGCGATTGCCGGATTACGAACTGTACCGATTAAATATTTTGTAAAGAAACCAAACTCAAATCCAAATTCAGATACTAATAATGGAAGAATATAATAAACTGAAAAGTGTACAACCAGAGCTACTATTGTTGCCGTTAATGGAGCTGCCAATTTTACATCTTTAAAAAAGATACCAAATAATATTGGAATGAAAGCTGCCGAGAAAAAAGCATAAACTCCATTTTGAGCCAATATGCCAACACTCAATTTGGGATTTAATAATTGATCGTAAGATATAAATCCCGCAACAATTGCTAGAACAATTATTGTTATTCTATTTATGAAAACATACCCTTCTTCCGATTTGATTCTATTACCCAAAATTGGTTTAATTATATCTGATGTAATTGTTGTGGAAACCGACTGAATTAACCCTTCTAATGTTGACATTCCTGCGGAAATTAAACCGAGGACAACTAATAGTCCGATTGCAACAGCAACAGTTCCATCAGCAAAAGTTTTTACTACATAAGCCGGAATAATTCCATCATTCTTGAGCGGAACGCCATCCACCATTAAATCTGGGAAAGTTAATCTCGCATAAAAACCGGCAAAAACAACCAAGAAGAAAAGAATCTCTACAACAACGCTAACTACTAAGAATTTATTAACATCTTTTTCACTTTTTAGCAATAGAGATTTTGTAATTATGTGAGGCTGACAAACAACTGCAATGCCAACTATGAACTGACAAATAATTATTTCAAAAAAGTCTCTAAACAAAGGTGAATCAGCATTTGTAATCTTTGCTAAATTCGGATCAATTGCACCTAGTTTGTCGAAGAATGAATTAATACCGCCGCTGAAATGCTCATAACCCGATGTAAGTAATACTGCGGCAACAATTATCATTATTACTGCTTGAACAGTATTGGTGTAAACCATCGAATTGGCGCCACCAAACATCATATAACCAAACACAAAAATTATTATACTAATAAGAACATAAAGCTCATTTAGATTTAAGGATTTTGAGAGAACTTTTGTTAATGCTACGGCAATCAAGACAATAAAAGTGATCAACAATAGTGAAAGAAAAGCCATGAACAAAGAATAACCATTGCTATTATACCTTTTCCCAATCCATTGAGCAAGAGTCAAAGCTTTAATTGACTGACCGTATTTTTGAAAACTTTTTGTTAGCACAACTAGTGAAATAAGTGACCCGAGCGGGAAAATAATTCCAAATGAGATAAAACCGGCTAAACCATAATTTGCTATAAATCCAGGATTAATAACAAATGTTGCGGCACTTGTCATTGATGCAGCGAGAGATAGCCCAATTGATACCGGCGAAAAATTAAGATTACCTATCGCATAATCAGCTAAACTTTTAGTATTAATTGCGCCACGGATAACAAAGTAAAGAATTACTGTTACGTAAACTGCTATTAAAACCCAAGTACCTATTACTAGTGATGAACTAGCCATTTATCTCTCTTAACTAATATTTATAAACTGCTCCGGCAACGGAAAATCCTCCGCCTGAACCAACCATTATAAAAATATCGCCTCTTTCCAGTTTATTCTGTTTCAAAGCCTCTTCAAATGAAATGGGAATGCAAGCCGAACCGGTGTATCCGTAATAATGCATGCTTGTTTGAGCTTTTTCTCTAGGAAGATTAAGCCGATCCATTGTTTCCCAAATGCTATTGATATTTATCTGTGTAAATAAAAATAATTTCACATCTTCTAAATTTATTGAGGCTCTTTCCACAAGTTCTTTAATAAGCTTTGACCATGTATTTGGATTAAGTTCAGGAGGAAATCTCTTTGCAATCTTTAGAAGATGCTTTTTATCATCTATAACTTCTTTTGTTATTGGGGTATTTGTCCCACCGGCATAAATGCCCATATAATCGTGATATTTACCAAGCGTAATTAACTTACTTGCAAGCAATCCAGCATCAGCATTTTCTTTAGATTGAAGAATCATACATCCAGCACCATCTGCAAATAAGTTTACTGTTTTCTTATCCGTCATATTTAAATACTTGCTCATCGCATATGCACCAATAACCATAACTGTATTATAGTTTTCGTCCGCTTTTATAAATTTTGCCGCCGTATCTAAAGCTGTAACAAATCCTGCACATGCTGTGTTTATATCAAAGGTTGCTGCATTTTTTAATCCGAGTAAATATTGGACTTTTGATGAGGTTGATGGAGATATATATTCAGGAGTATCGGTAGCAACAATTAAAAGATCAATTTCATCTGCTGAAACTTTGCCATTTTCCATGGCAGCTTTACCCGCTTCAAATGCCAGGTCTGCAGTTGACTGATTTTCTCCGCACCAGCGCCTTTCATAAATTTGAACAAACTCCTCCAGCCAATCACTTACATTTTCACCAAGCAATTCATCGAAGTATTCATTTTTTATTACTCGGTCGGGCACATACATTCCTGATGATTTAATTACAGCATTTCTCATTCATGGTTCCTATGTAATAATTCCACCGTCGACACTTAAAGTTGTACCATTAATATATGAGGATTCTTCACTGGCCAAAAATAAATAAGCATTTGCAATATCTTCCGGTTTGCCTAATCGTCCAAGTGGAGTTTTTTCTTCCATCATTTTAATTACGTTTTCCGGCATTGCTTTGACCATTTCCGTAGCAATAAAGCCAGGTGCAATTGCATTTACATTTATTCCTTTTCTTCCTAATTCTCTTGCCCACACTTTTGTCATTCCAATTACACCGGATTTTGTAGCTACATAATTAGTCTGACCAAAATTACCATACAATCCAACTACAGAAGATGCATTAATTATTTTGCCGTAACCTTTTTCCAGCATTTTTTGAGAAACCAATTGTGCACAATTAAATACTCCAGTTAAGTTAACATCAATTACTTGCTGCCATTGATCCGGTGTCATTTTCTTCAATGTTGAGTCTCTAGTGATACCGGCATTATTAATTAGTATATCAATTGTTCCATATTTTTCAATAACTTTTTCAACGTTCTCTTTCACATTTTCATAATCAGCAACATTTACTTTGAAAAATTCAGCTGAGTAACCATTACTCTTTAACTCTTCAATAAATTCGTTTCCTTTCTCTTGGTCAATATCCCACACAACAGCAGTTGCACCTTCTTCTACAAATTTTAGAGTTGTTGCTTTTCCTATGCCTTGAGCACCGCCTGTTATTATTGCAACTTTGTTTTCTAATCTTTTCATTCTACTATTCCTTTAATATTTGCAACGTTTGAAAATTTCAAAACAATAAATTCAAAAAAACTCATTTACTCTTGTAAATTTTCTTTCTAATGATTTGCCATTCATCAAGAAATTTCTTGTAGTGTTTATCCATAAGAGTGTAAAATTCTCGCATCTCAGTCAATCTGGTTTTAAGCAAATCCACATCTTTTATTTTTCTATTTTTTATCTCAGATTGAAAGTGTTCTGCTATTTTAATATTGTTTCTGATTAAATCAATATTATTTCGAAAAGCATTTTCAAAAACTTCAGGCTCAACTTCATAAAAATCTTTTCTGCTGGTTGGCTGCCATACTCTTCTAATTAAATGTTTGTCTCTCAGCCTTCTCGTAATTTGACTGATCGGACCTTTACTTCTATGCAATTGTTTTGTGATTTCTTCAAGAGAGATTGGCTTTGTTTCATGGATTAAAAGTGCAACAACATGTCCCATAAGTTTACTTAGTCCGAATGCTTGGTAAGCGTGACCAAAGTTCATAATAAATTCTTCTTTGAGTTTGTCTTTTTCGGTCATTTTTAACGTTTGGACTGTTTGAAAAATTTGAAACACTTAAAATATATAAAATTAGTG
>CAYXXW010000053.1:0-13063 GCA_964469115.1 uncultured Melioribacteraceae bacterium | reverse complement strand
ATTTATTCTATTACTGACTTTAAATTTCCTTGGCTTTCTTTAAGTAACGGGCTTCCTTATTTTACCAATTATATACAGGTAGCTGATATTATTGGTAGTTATGGTTTAACGGTACTGATTATTTACGCAAATATTTTTGCCCACCTTAGTTGGAAATCTTTCAGTAGTAATAAGCTTAATGTGAAATTTATTTCAATATTTGTTTTGATAATAGTTATGCCCATAATTTATGGGATTTATAAAATAAATAGTTATGAGGAGAGTAATTCGCAAATAAGAGTTGGATTAATTCAACCGGACATTAATCCAAATAAAAAATGGGAAATTGGAAATTTAGATACACAGATTGACCTTTACGAACAAATGTCGATTGAAGCAATTGACCAAGGTGTAGATCTTATCATTTGGCCGGAAACTGCTCTGCCGGTTTATTTGTTAACAGCACGCTACAAAAATGAAACAAAAAGGATACAAAAATTTGTTGATAGTTTAAATGTAGCATTAATGACTGGAATGCCTCACGCTGAATACTTTTTTAATCCGGAGACAGCACCAAATGAAGCAAAGCCTCTGAAAAACGGTAAAGCCGTTTACACTTCTTATAATTCAATATTATTCTTTACCCCAAAAGAAAAAATTGAGCAATATGGTAAAATAAAACTTGTTCCATTTGGAGAAAAAGTACCATTGGTTGATATACTTCCTGTTTTAGGCAAATGGATTAAATGGAAGGTTGGAATATCAAGTTGGAATACCGGACAAGATACTGTTGTGTTCAAATATAGCAATAAAAATGACAAAGAAATTAGTGTAGGCGGGGTAATTTGTATTGAGGCAATTTATCCTGATTTTATAACTGCCTTTGTTGAGAAAGGTGCTGAGTTTATTGCCGTAGTGACCAATGATAGTTGGTACGGTAATTCAAGTGGACCTTACCAGCACAAAGAAATGCAAGTTTTACGTGCTGTAGAAAATAGAAGAAGTCTGGTAAGAGCTGCTAATGGAGGTATAAGCTGTATTGTAAATCCATTAGGAATAACAGAAATATCTACGGAAATGTTCACCAAAAGCGTATTAGTCGGAGATGTAGAACTAAGAAATGAGAAAACATTTTTTACAATGTACCCATTGCTGTTTCCATATATTAGTATTTTACTTACCGTAATTATTTTGTTTGTTTATCTTTATTTTAGAATATCTCGCAAATTGTAATAATAATTTTATTGATCATAATTATCATAAAAATCCGTATTCAAAATGGCCTATGAAAAATATAATTGATTTAAGAAGTGACACTGTAACTAAACCATCTGAAGCAATGAGAAAAGCTATGTACGAAGCTGAAGTTGGTGACGACGTTTATAAAGAAGACCCGACCGTAAATAAGCTTGAGATATATACCGCTGAGTTACTGGGAAAGGAATCAGCTCTCTTTGTTCCAAGTGGAGTTATGGGTAACCAAATCTGTCTTAATGTTCACACGCAGCCTGGAGATGAAGTAATTTGTGAAGCCGATGCTCACATATTTCAATATGAATCCGGTTCGCCTGCTGTTTTAAGTGGGTTGCAGCTTTATCCTGTTAAGGGGGAAAATGGTATTATTGATCCCGAATCTGTAAAGCCATTAGTTAGACCAACAAGTGCATATTATATGCCCAGATCAAGAGTTTTAGAAATTGAAAATACGCACAATAGAGCTGGTGGTACAGTTTACAGTATTGAGCGAATTGAAGAATTGAAAAAAGTAGCGGATCAGTTTAATCTGAAATTTCATCTTGATGGAGCTAGGCTTTGGAATGCCTCAGTAGCTTCTGGTGTATCGTTAGAGAAATATTGCTCATTCTTTGATTCTGTATCAGTTTGTCTTTCAAAAGGACTTGGTGCACCGGTTGGCTCTGTAATTGCCGGCACAAAAGATTTTATTACAGAAGCCTTTAGAGTAAGAAAAGGCTGGGGCGGGGGAATGAGGCAAGTTGGAATTTTAGCTGCAGCTGGTTTGTACGCGGTTAAGAATAATATTTCACGACTGTCTGAAGATCATGAGAAAGCAAGAATTTTAGCAAAACATATTTCGGAAAGTGGAGAATTTGAAATTAATCTAGATAATGTTCAGACTAACATTTTGATTTTCGAACCGACGAACATTACTATTGAAGAAGCACTGCAAAAATGTGAAGAAAATGGTCTGCTTCTTTCAGTTGGTCAAGTTGGAACTTTGCGAGCTGTTACGCACATGGATGTTAGTTTTGATGACATTGAAAAGGCTGCACAAATATTGGCTCAACTAATAAGATAGTTCAAGAAGGCTCAACTATCTGAAATTAACTTCTCTATAACTATTTTAACATTTTCTTTTGCTTTTCGTTTTTGAACGGTAGTTGGATCAGCAACTCTTTCCTTACAGTTAATTAAACTACAATTCTCGCAAGTATCATTAACTTCTCTAACTTTTATTTTAGGATCATTTAAGAATCCAACTTTTTTCTCCAAATCAGTATCAACCAAAAATCCTAGAGTTACACTGGAATAAGCATTCTTCCTAATTCTGCTTGGTTTTGCGATGGAGATGCTCAAATATTCATCATTTGAATTAATAAATTTTGATTTTTGCACACCAATAATACTCTTCTCAATATTTGATTTATTTTTATGCTTCCTTTTTAATTCATTAATAACACCAATTGAAATCCATCTTCTGCAATAATGCTCATTGCTATGATATCCACC
The DNA here is from genome assembly GCA_964469115.1 of uncultured Melioribacteraceae bacterium. Classification (GTDB taxonomy): domain Bacteria; phylum Bacteroidota; class Ignavibacteria; order Ignavibacteriales; family Melioribacteraceae. The sequence continues at coordinate 10,336 of CAYXXW010000053.1, read as the reverse complement.
TGGATTTTGATGTGTGTTCAAGTGGAGTTCTTTCGAGAGTTCGAATTGATCGGAATTTCTATCACAATTGAAGCGCAGGAAATAAAACTTATTAATATGAAAATATTTTGGGGCAACATTAGAAATTCGTTGAAATAACATTTCAGGGGTAACTTTATATTTATTGAGCAAGTTCAGTAAGAAATTATTATTCCACTTCTTTAAGTTAAGGAAGGTCCCAAAGTCCCGAATCATATTTTCTTTAGGTATCAATAATGCGGTTGAAAAATATGATGCATTTAGATTGTTTAATAGTTGGTCGAACGAATCTAGATTAGAAGCTGAGTAGATATGGCTGCGATCGGTAATACTAAGATGATTATATGCTATTTCTTTGCCCAAAATAAAGGAGCGCTGAGGATTTGATAAAACTTTGTTGATATAAATTTTATCCTTATCTCCTTTTTTGACTATAGCTCTAATATTTGAAAGCTCAGGGTAGTTAGTCAAATTTTTGATAATTACTTTATAATTGAAACTATTTGATATTAATTCTGTCAATGCTTTTGTCCTGATTCTATCTAAATCATCAATCTTATTCTTTTTCCTAAAGTTCTCAACTATCTCCTCTAATTCTTGAAAGTAGTTCTCATTAAATTCCTTATAAATTCTTAAGGCAGTTTTGCTGAAAATATTCCTGCTCATTTCAGAACTTCTTGCAATTTCAATAATGGTTGAAACAAGAGCATTTAGTTGAATTGGGGCATTAGCCAGAAGAGCAATTAACTTATTAATATCAATCCCATAATGATCGATAGGTAATTGCTTAAGTATATTAGAATCTAATAATTCACCAATTGGCGCTAAACTTTTTCCTAATTTCACAGAAACTATCTTATCATAAGAAACACCCAGAGATTCTGCTAAGGCCAATATTTTATCAGATTTCGGGTATTTCTTCCCACTTTCTATCTCATTTAAATATGATATAGAAAGGGAAGAGCGATTCGCTAATTCAGACAAGGATAAATTTCTAGCTTGCCGAAGCTGTTTCAGCTTTAAGCCAAAAATCAATTTTATGTTGCTTTTAGTTAATTCCAATAGTAAAACTATTTTAAAATGTTGTGACAATATAAGTAAAATGATGCAAATTAAAAATAGCAAAAATTCATTATTAGCGAAATTTCGCTTGACAAATTAATATGCTATTCATATATTGGCAACCATATTGATCTAGTCTGTTCTCTACCAATATTAAGCAGAACAAAATATTAGTTCTGAATTGATAATAAAAATTGAGGTCCATATGATCAAAAGAATCATAGATGTCCTACCCCACCAAATCAAAAACTTTCCACAAGACGATGCCATATGTGCAAAAGAAAATGGAGAATGGAAAAAGTACAGTTCACAGGAATGTCAGGATATTATTGATAAAGTTAGCATAGGTTTATTGGATCTAGGTATTGAACCTGGTGATAAAATCGCAATAATTTCAAATAATAGACCTGAGTGGAATTTTATTGACATTGGTTCTTTACAGATTGGTGCTGTTGATGTTCCGATGTACCCTAGCATTACCGAGGCGGAATATCAGTTTATATTAAATGAAGCCGAAGTAAAGTTAGTGTTTGTATCTGATAAAGATATTTATGCAAAAGTTAAAAAAATATTAAAAAACACTCCTTTGGTCAAAGAAGTGTACTCTTTTGATTTGATAGAAGGAGTAAAACATTGGAGTGAGTTAACCCTCAATGGTAATAACTCAGTATCAAAAAAACTGCAAGAACTAAAAGATTCTGTTAGAGAAGAAGACCTAGCTACTATAATTTATACATCAGGTACTACAGGTGGACAAAAGGGAGTTATGCTTTCGCATAAGAACGTAATTAGCAACGCTCATTCAATTCAGCAAACTATGCCTCACAATACAGAACATAGAGCCTTAAGTTTCTTACCACTTTGTCATATTTTTGAAAGAACGGCGTCATATTTTTATATATTCGTCGGCACTTCAATTTATTATGCTGAAAGTCTTGAGAAGATTGTAGACAATTTAAAAGAAGTTAAGCCGCATTATTTTATTACAGTTCCACGATTATTAGAAAAAGTTTATGAGAAGATCATTACAACCGGCAGAGGATTATCTGGCATAAAAAAGACAATATTCTTCTGGGCAGTAAGTGTTGGTTTAGATTATGATGATAAAGGAAATAATGGGGCTTGGTATAATTTCAAGTTAGGGATTGCACAGAAGCTGGTTTTTAGTAAGTGGCAAGCAGCACTCGGTGGAAATATAAAGGGAATTATTGTTGGCGCAGCCTCTTTACAAGTTCGACTTGGAAGAGTATTCACCGCTGCTGGAATTCCAGTAAGAGAAGGCTACGGACTTACAGAGTCTTCGCCTGTATTAACGGATAACCGCTTTGAAAAAGGAGATTATTGTTTTGGTACTGTGGGTCCGGTAATTCCCGATGTTGAAATTAAGATTGGAGAGAATGGAGAAATTCTTGCTCGCGGGCCAAATATAATGATGGGATATTATAAAAGACCTGATTTAACAAAAGAAGCGCTTGACGATGAGGGTTGGCTACACACAGGAGATGTTGGTGAGTTTGTTGATGGAAAATATCTGAAGATTACAGATCGGTTGAAATTAATATTTAAAACTTCAGGAGGAAAATATATTGCACCTCAGCCGATTGAGAATAAGATGAAAGAATCATTCTTCATTGAACAAATAATGGTTTTTGGTGAAAACAGGAAATATCCAGCAGCCTTAATTGTTCCTTCATTTCCATATCTGAGAAAGTGGTGTGAATTGAAAGGTAAAAATTTAATGACAAATGAAGAAATCGTAAAATGCGAGGGTGTTTACAACAGAATATGGGAAGAAGTAGAGAAGGGAAATGAAGAATTTGGAAAAACAAGAAAAATTAAAAAAATAAGAATTATTGCTGATGAATGGTCAGAGGCAACAGGAGAACTTACACCCACTCAAAAATTAAAGAGAAAAGTAATATTGAAAAAGTATGAAGATTTAATTGAGGGAATTTACGCTGAAGACTCATCAAATTAGGATAAGATTTAAATTAAATAAATGAAAAAACACTAATAAATAATCCGAACTAATTATGAAAAGACTAATTAAAAAAGTAGTTGTATTAGGTTCCGGTGTTATGGGATCAAGAATTGCATGTCATTTTGCAAACATTGGATGTGAAGTTTCTTTGCTGGATATTGTCCCCAAAGAACTCACAGAGAAGGAAACAAGCAAAGGATTATCATTAAATGATTCGCAAGTTCGAAATAGAATTGCGGATGAAAACCTTGCAAATATTTTAAAAGCCAAACCATCGCCAATTTATCATAAGTCTTTTACCTCAAGGATAAAAACTGGCAATTTTGATGATAATATGGATTGGCTAAAAGATTCAGACTGGACGATTGAAGTTGTTGTAGAAAATCTTGATATCAAAAAATTGATTTTTGCCAACGTCGAGAAGTTTAGAAAACCAGGCACTCTAATTTCCACTAACACTTCCGGAATTCCCATTCAATCCATGCTGGAGGAGAGAAGTGAAGATTTTCAAAAACATTTTTGTGGGACACACTTTTTTAATCCACCAAGATATTTACAATTGCTAGAAATTGTTCCTTCAGAAAAAACCGACCATGAAGTAGTTGATTTCCTAATGCACTATGGCGACCTCTACCTGGGAAAGACAACCGTTTTATGCAAGGATACTCCTTCTTTTATAGCTAATAGAATTGGTGTCTTTAGTATTATGGCAATCTTTAAGTTAATGAAGGAGCTAAACTTAACAATTGAAGAAGTTGACTCACTTACCGGACCAATTACTGGTAAACCAAAATCAGCAACTTTTAGAACAAGTGATTTGGTGGGAATTGACACTTTGGTTAAAGTTGCGACTAACAATTACAATTCGTGTCCCGAAGATGAGCAGCGTAAAATTATGGTTATTCCAGATTTTGTGAATAAATTAGTCAAAAATAATTGGTTGGGTGATAAGACTGGACAGGGATTCTATAAGAAATCTAAGGATGAAAAAGGTGAAAGAGTTATTCTCACTCTGGATTTAGAAAGTTTTGAGTACAGAGAAAAAAAGAAAGCAAAATTTGGATCAGTTGGTGTTGCAAAGGCTCTTGATGATTTAGGCGACCGAATAAAATCTCTGCATTATGCAAAGGATAATGCGGGCGAGTTTCTAAGAAAATTGGCTTTTTACATATTTGCTTATTCATCAAATAGAATCCCGGAAATATCAGATGAACTGTATAAAGTTGATGATGCAATGCGTGCTGGGTTTGGCTGGGAGCTAGGTCCTTTTGAAACTTGGGATATTTTGGGCGTAGAAAAATTTGTAAGTAAAATGGAAGAAGATGGACATAAACCCGCTGATTGGGTTAAGGAAATGTTAGAGAAGGGAATAAAATCATTTTATACTATTGAAGACGGCGTTAAGAAGTTCTATGATCAAAAATCAAAATCCTACCAAAAAATATCTGGGAAAGAAGGATTTATAATTCTCAATAATCTAAGATCGAAAGAACCAGTCTGGAAGAATTCCGGAACAACTCTTCACGATATTGGAGATGGAGTATTAAATCTTGAATTCCAAACAAAAATGAATGCCATAGGTGGCGAAGTAATTGAAGGAATAAATAAATCTATTGAAATTGCCGAAAAAGATTTTAGAGGATTAGTTTTGGGAAATGATGGAGCACACTTCTCCGCCGGTGCAAATCTAGCAATGATTCTTATGCTCGCTGTTGAACAAGATTGGGATGAGCTTGATTTTGTTGTCCGCCAATTTCAAAATACAATGATGCGTATCCGCTATTCTGGCATTCCAGTTGTAGCTGCACCGCATGGAATGGCTTTAGGTGGTGGATGCGAAACTTGTTTACATGCCGATCGGATTGTCGCATCAGCAGAAACATATATTGGACTTGTAGAAGTAGGTGTTGGTTTAATTCCTGCAGGTGGCGGTACAAAAGAAATGGCGTTAAGAGCATCTGATACTTATGAGAAGGACAAAGTTGAGCTGCCTGAATTGCAGAAAAGATTTTTAACAATTGGACAAGCATCAGTTGCCACCTCGGCATACGAAGCATATGATTTTGGCATTCTAAGAAAAGGCTATGATACAATAACTATTAACCCAAATAGAGTAATCTCAGATGCGAAGAGAACTGTTATAGAGTTGGCTGATAAGGGTTATACTCAACCTATACAAAGAACTGATATAATGGTATTAGGGAAATCAGCCTTAAGTTCACTTATAATAGGAATTAATTCTTTTAAACTTGCTGGTTATATTTCAGCTCACGATCTGAAAATAGCTGAAAAATTAGCTTATATAATGTGCGGTGGAGATTTATCTAAACCAACACTAGTTTCTGAGCAATACCTTCTAAACCTAGAACGAGAAGCTTTTCTTAGCCTTTGCGGAGAGAAAAAGTCTCTCGAAAGAATACAAAGTATTTTGAATACTGGAAAACCATTAAGAAATTAATTTTGAAAAATAAATTATGAGTACTGAATTATGAATGAAGCATATATTGTAACAGGGTATCGTTCTCCAGTGGGGAAAGCACCAAGGGGGAATTTTAGATTCTATAGACCAGATGATTTAGCTGCTAAAGTTATTAATCATTTGCTTAAGTCAGTCCCAGGATTAGATCCTTCCAGGGTTGATGATTTAATTGTTGGAAACGCAGTGCCGGAAGCCGAACAGGGTATGCAAATGGGAAGGATGATTTCACTTCATAGTGACCTTCCTATAAGTGTTCCAGGTGTTACTGTTAATCGCTATTGTGCCAGTGGAATTGAAACAATCTCAATGGCAGTTGCCAAAATTAAAATGGGAATTGCAGATTGTATAATTGCTGGTGGAGCTGAATCAATGTCCTTAGTACCAACAATTGGATGGAAATTTTCGGCAAACTATGATATTGCAACAAAGCATCCAGAATTTTATTTGGCTATGGGACTCACCGCGGAGGAAATTGTAAATGATTATGGAATATCTCGTGAAGATCAAGATGAATTTTCATATCATTCACATATGAAAGCTATTAATGCAATTAAAAAAGGATACTTCAAAGACGAGATTGTTCCGATTGAAGTAGAAGAAGTTTATGTTGATGGTGTTAAGAAGAAAACCAAAACCGTGGTGGTTGATGTTGATGAAGGTCCTAGAAAAGATACAACTATTAAAGCTCTTGCTAAGCTAAAACCAGTTTTTAAAATGAATGGAACTGTAACTGCAGGTAATTCTTCCCAAACATCGGATGGAGTTGCGTTTGTTATGGTAATGTCTGAAAAGATGATTAAGGAATTAAATCTAGAACCCAAAGCGAGAATGATTTCTTATGCTGTTGCCGGAGTTGATCCACGAGTTATGGGCATTGGTCCAGTGGCAGCAATTCCTAAAGCATTAGAGAAAGCAAATATGAAACTTGAGGATTTAGATTTAGTGGAATTAAATGAAGCTTTTGCAGCACAATCTTTAGCAGTGATTAGAGAAGTAGGACTGAATCTAGAGACTCTAAATGTAAATGGGGGAGCAATAGCACTTGGTCATCCATTAGGTTGCACGGGGGCTAAGCTCACAATATCTGTGTTAAATGAATTAAGAAGAAGAAACAAAAAATATGGTATGGTCACGGCATGTGTGGGAGGTGGTCAAGGAGTTGCTTCGATATTTGAATTGCTTAATTAGTTTAACTTATTAGAAAATTTGAAACACAAATATTTAAATAATAATTATTAATTGTGAGAGAAAAATATGGAAGATGTAAAATTGAAAAGTGAACTATTAAAAGGAGGAGAATTTCTTGTAAAAGAAACAGATCCTTTATCAGTATTTATTCCTGATGACCTTTCTGAAGAGCAGAAGATGATGGCTGAGGCTGCTGCCAACTTCGTCGAAAAAGAAGTTACTCCAAACTTAGATAAAATTGATAAACAAGAACCCGGATTAACAGTTAAATTGCTTGAACAAGCTGGCGAACTCGGACTTCTTGGAGTTTCTATTCCTGAAGAGTATGGTGGACTTGGGGAAGATTTTAATACTAATACTGCACTTTCAATGGCAATGGGAAATGCATACTCGTTTGGAGTATCTTTTGCTGCACATACTGGAATTGGTACATTGCCAATTCTTTACTATGGTAATAAAGAACAAAAAGAGAAATATTTACCAAAATTAGCATCAGGCGAATTAAAATCGGCATACTGCCTAACTGAACCTGGAGCTGGTTCTGATGCTCTTTCAGCTAAAACTACTGCTGTTCTATCTGAAGATGGTAAGCATTATGTTATCAATGGCCAAAAAATGTGGATTACAAATGGCGGTTTTGCAGATATTTTAATTACTTTTGCTAAAGTTGACGGCGAGCATTTTACCGGATTTATCATTGATACTACTTCTGAGGGATTTACGAAAGGTGAAGAGGAAAATAAACTTGGAATAAAGGGATCATCGACTAGAGCTCTATATTTGGATAATGTGAAGGTTCCAGTTGAAAACCTTCTAGGCGAAATAGGGAAGGGTCATTATATTGCATTCAATCTTCTTAACATCGGTAGGTATAAACTATGTGCCATGGCAACAGGAAGTGCTAAAAATGTTTCTTCGTTTAGTATTGCGTACACAAATGAAAGAAAACAATTTAAACAGTTTATTTCGAGTTTCGGAGCCATTAAACACAAACTCGCTGAACAGGCTATAAGAATATTTGCTTCGGAATCCTTAACATATCGAATTAGTGATTTAATTGATAAAAAAGAAAAACAACTGTTCGCAGAAGGAGATACTTACGAAGAATCATTGAGAAAAGCAGCTGAGGAATATGCAATAGAATGCGCAATGGCTAAAGTTTTTGGCTCAGAAGTTCTTGACTATGTTGTGGATGAAGGCGTGCAAGTATTTGGCGGATATGGTTATTCAGAAGAATATCCAGCAGCTAGAGCTTATCGTGATTCCAGAATTAATAGAATCTTTGAGGGAACGAATGAAATAAACAGACTGTTAACCGTTGACATGCTTTTAAAGAGATCTATGAAAGGCCATATAGACTTAATGGGACCAGCAATGGCAATTACTAAAGAACTAATGTCAATACCAGACTTTGGAAATGAAGAAGAAGGTGTTTTAGCAGCTGAAACCAAAGCAGTAAAAAATATTAAGAAAGCTGTTTTAATGGTTGCCGGTGTTGCAGCGCAAAAATTTATGGCTAAACTTGCAGAAGAACAGGAAATAATAATGAATGCTACCGATATGATGACTGAGGTTTTTGCATGTGAATCGATGCTGTTGCGTACCCAAAAAGTTATTTTAACTCAAGGTGAAGAAGCAGCGAAAAATTGTATAGAAATGACAAAAGTATATTTCAACGATGCAATTGATAGGATTAACTTTTACGGCAAGCAAGCAATTGCTTCTTTTGCAGAAGGTGATGAATTAAAGTTAATGCTGATAGGATTAAAACGCTATACAAAATATGAACCTGTTAATACAAAGCAATTAAGAAGGAATATTGCTGATAAATTAATTGAAGCAAATAAATATTGTTTTTAATCCTTCTGTAAGTATTTTGTTTTAAAATTTTTTTCCCCTCTTATGAGGGGATTTTTTATTTTGTGAGAATAATATTTCTGCAATATTTTTTTTAGAATAACTATAGGTAAGATAATGTCGGAAAAATATCAAGAATCAATGATGAAAGAGAACTCTCTAGTAGATAAAGTTATAGTGATTACTGGAGGAGGTACCGGATTGGGAAAATCAATGGCCAAATATTTTTTGGAAATTGGAGCAAAGGTTGTCATTACAAGTCGGAAACTTGATGTATTAGAAAAAACTTCGAAAGAGTTGTCAAAAGCAACTGGTGGAGAAATTTTCCCAGTGGAGTGTGATATTAGAAAATATGATCAAATTGAAATTTTATTATCTAAATCAGTTGAAAAATTTGGGAAGGTAAATGTTCTCGTAAATAATGCTGCTGGTAATTTTATTACTCCAACAGAAAGATTGTCGCACAGAGCTTTTGATATAATTACAGATATTGTTCTTAAAGGAACTTACTATAATACTCTGGCGTTCGGTAAGTATTGGATAAAGGAAAAAATAGATGCCACAGTTCTAAATATTGTTACAACTTATGCATGGACTGGCTCTGCGTTCGTGGTACCATCTGCTTCTGCTAAAGCTGGCGTATTAGCATTAACAAGATCATTAGCAGTTGAGTGGGCAAAATACGGGATAAGGTTTAATGCTATTGCTCCCGGACCGTTCCCAACCAAAGGAGCATGGGATAGATTGTTTCCAGAAGAGTTGAAAGATTTATTGGATGTTAAGAAGAAAATTCCTCTTAATCGTGTTGGTGATCATCAAGAGTTAGCTAATCTTGCAGCCTATTTGGTCTCTGATTATTCTTCCTTTATGAATGGTGAAGTAGTAACGATTGATGGGGGTGAGTGGTTAAAAGGTGCAGGAGAATTTAATTGGCTTGAAAATATACCAATGGATATGTGGGATAAGATTGAAAAAGGAATTAGGGAAAAGAAATAAATTCTTCAAAGTAATTTTTATAGTTGAGATAACGAGAGAAATCCATTATTACGATTTAAATTAACTTCGAAAATTTAAAATTATTAATTTTAACTTCTGTTATTAAAATAGTTTTATCAATTCTATAATATAAAATATGAATGTTGAAAAATATAAGCATCAGATTAAGGAAAAAGTAAAATTTCATGAAGTTGACTTACTTGGGGTGGTTAATAATGCGGTGTACTTTAATTATTTTGAAGATGCGCGAATATCATATTTAAAAAATTTATCAATTAAATATCAATTCAAAGAATTTTTAGTTGGAGAATCTTTTTTTATTATGGTTCACAATGAAATAGATTATTTAAAATCAGCACATTTGGATGATAACTTAATAGTTTATACGAAAATTGGGAAGGTATCTAAAAGTAGTTTCTCATTTGAGCATCTCATATTACGAGAAAATGATAATGTTGAGATTGCAAAAGGTGGTGGAGTGGTTGTGCATATTAATAAATTGAAAAAAATAAGTTTACCGCTACCGGAAGAATTTCATATAGCTGTCTTAGATTTTGAGGGGATATAATAAACTAAGTTCTTAAAAAACTTATGAGGTAGTAATGGGAATTATACTCGATATAGAGACAGTTGGTTTTGAATTGGAACAACTGTCATCTTCTCAGCAAGAGTTTCTCTTGCGATATGCAGAGAAGGAGGTTGATCCTAAAATTAAAAAAGAAAAGAGGGAAGAAACTGAACGTTATTTAAGCCTT
>CAYXXW010000052.1:0-13073 GCA_964469115.1 uncultured Melioribacteraceae bacterium | reverse complement strand
CATTTTCTTCCAATGATCTCTGTTATGCGTTCCGGGAATTGAAATAAACTTTGTAACTATTCCTAAATCATAGCACTTTTTAACAAAATTTAGATTTACTTGGTATGCAAAATCGTCAGTTCCACAATCAATAAACATTTTTTTATTAAAATTATCAAGACTGTCGAGTAAGTAAAAAGCCGAGTTATTTTTCCAAACATCCGGATAATCTAGTATTGAACCAATTCCATCTTTAATACTCCAGCGGTCGGGGAAAAAAGTTAAATCTAAGATTCCACTTGTACTAGCTGCACTTTTAAAGAATTGAGGGTGTTTCAAGTAAAGAGTAATAGCTCCATGCCCGCCCATACTTAAACCGGTAATAAAAATATTGCTTGTATCAATTGAATAATTATTTTTTAGATAAGGAACAAATTCCTGCCAGAAGAAATCCTCGTATTGCACTTCGGGTTTAAGAGGATTATTTACATACCATGAATCATAAAAACCATCGGGGCAAGCAATAACAAAATTATAAGCATTTGCTAAATCCTGAAGATAAATCATTGAATTCCACTGCTGATAATTTCCGCTCCATCCGTGAAGTAAAATAATAAGCGGATAATCATTATTAATATTATAATTTTCTGGAGTTACAATTAGAATACTGTCGGCACTTGGCAGATTGTCACTTTTAAGTACAACTGTTTCCTGCTCATGTTTTGTGCAAGCAATAGATATTAGCGTAAGTGCAAGTATTATGAATAAATTTTTCATTATATCTCTATCAAATGTTAAAGTGTGCTGTATTAAAAAAATTGTATTAGGAACAATAGTTCCATATTTTTCTAAACTATATAAAACTTTTTAAGGTCAATGATGCGAATAGGTTTATGTCAAATAAATCCAATTATTGGAAAAATAGAGTATAATAAAACTAAGATTTTATCAGGTTATAAAAAAGCTATTGAAGAAAGTGCGGACCTTGTGATTTTTCCGGAACTTGCATTGTGCGGCTATCCACCTCAAGATTTAATTGAAAAAGATGAATTTAGGAAAGCTGTAATTGATGCAACAATGGAAATAGCTGAAGAAACTAAAGAAGTTGGTCTGATATTCGGCACAATTACAGAAGAATTTGATAAAGTCGGGACTGGAATTTATAACTCAGCGGTTCTTTGTTTTAATGGAAGAATTCAGTTTGTGCAGAACAAAACTTTAATTCCAAACTATGATGTTTTTGATGAAGTAAGATATTTTGAATCGGCTAAAGAGGTGAGAGTTTTTAAATTTAAAGATGAAGTACTTGGTATTTCAATCTGCGAAGATATTTGGAACGACGCAGATTACTGGAAACACAGACTTTATGAAAAGGATCCGGTTCAGAGATTAGTTGATAAAGGTTCAACTATTTTAATAAATATCTCTGCAAGCCCATATCATTTCGGTAGAAGAGAAGAGCGAAGGGAAATGCTTTCTGTTTTAACAAAGACTAATCAACTACCGCTGGCATATGTTTCTTGTGTTGGAGGACAAACAGATTTAGTATTTGATGGCGCAAGTATATGTATGGATAAAGATGGAAAACTAGTACTTATTGGCAAATCCTTTGAAGAAGACTTTTTTATATTTGACACAAATAAAGAATACGAAAACCTAAAAAATATTGAAGGTTCATTCGGGGAAGAAATATTAAACTCTTTAGTACTTGGTCTAAAGGATTATGGCTTGAAAAGCGGTTTCAAGAAAGCCCTTATCGGTTTAAGCGGTGGAATTGACTCAGCTTTAGTTACATATATTGCAGTTCAAGCTTTTGGGAAAGATAATGTCCACGTGGCTATGATGCCTTCTGAATACTCAAGTGAAGGAAGTATAAAAGACTCTGAGCAACTTACTAATAATCTTGGCATCTCATCCGAAACTATTTCAATTCAGTCTTTGTTTAACGAGTTCAAAAGTGTATTGGAACCTACATTTGTTGGAAAGAAGCAGGATTTGACCGAAGAAAATATCCAGTCGAGAATTAGAGGCACGATTCTAATGGCGATTTCTAATAAGCTGGGCTTTTTGCTTTGTACGACCGGAAATAAGTCAGAAATGGCAGTTGGATATGCGACACTTTATGGAGATATGAATGGTGCTCTAGGAATTATTGCCGATGTTTACAAAACTGAAGTCTATGAGCTTGCAAATTATATTAATAGAGATGAGGAGATAATTCCACAGAATATTATTTCAAAAGCTCCTTCTGCTGAATTAAGGCATGATCAAAAAGATGAAGATTCTTTACCGCCCTATCCGGTATTGGATAAAATCCTTGATCTTTATTTGGAAGAGTACAAAGAAATTGACGCCATTTCTGAAATTATGGATGATAGAGAATTAGTTAAAAAAGTATTAACCTTAGTTGACAGAAGTGAATTTAAACGTAGGCAAGCAGCACCGGTTCTGAGAATTTCAAAAAAAGCATTCGGTTACGGGAGACGTTTCCCGGTTGTTCAAGGCTGGAGATGATTTTTAACTTTTAGGAAAAATTAATGAAATACATAAAATCTTTATTACTTGTTTTTTTATCAATCTTACTATTTCAAAATGTAAACTATTCACAATTCGGTTTTCAAAAAGAAGAAATTTTGGATGTTGATTTTTACCAATCATTCAATAAAATTCAGCCTGAAGGTGAAGTTAAAATTGCACTTAGAGGTGAAATCTTTGGAGAATGGCATATTAATTCCGATAAACCCAAGGAAGATTATTTAATACCAACCGAGCTTAAAATTAGTTCTGATATTCCAATACAACAAAGTGAAATTATCTATCCTAAACCACACGAGATTAAGTTTGATTTTTCGGATATTCCTCTTTCTGTTTTTGAAGGCGAATTTATTATTGGTACTACAATAAAAATTCCAAAGAATACTCGACTTGGGGAAATGAAGATTTTTCTTGAATTTACTTATCAAGGATGCAATAACGTGACTTGCATGGCACCGGAAACAATCAGCGACACACTTACAATTGAGATTGTTGATAAATCGGTTCAGATCCAAGAAGTAAACAGTGATATTTTCAGTGAATTAAGTCTTGAATATGCATCCGCTGAAGAGGTAAGTGAAGATGATTCACTTGGTGGTCAACTGGAAAAAAGTGGACTATTACTCACTTTAATTATTGTATTCTTGGGTGGACTGGCACTTAATTTAACACCATGTGTTTATCCGCTTATTCCAATTACAATCGGGTTCTTCGGCGGTCAAAGTGAAGGGAGAACATCCAAACTATTTTTAATGGGGCTTTTTTATGTACTTGGAATGGCACTTACTTATTCAGTTGTTGGAGTAATAACGGCTTTGAGCGGAGCCATATTTGGAACATTGCTTCAAAACCCCATCGTAATAATTTCTATTGTACTTGTATTTATTGCTCTTTCACTTAGTATGTTTGGGGCTTATGAATTTAAACTGCCCGATTCGCTTGTCGCAAAAGCCGGCGGTGCCAAATCTGGATTTTTTGGGGCATTTTTCATGGGTTTAACTATGGGAATTGTTGCTGCTCCATGTATTGGGCCATTTGTAATTGGACTGGTAACATACGTCGCCGCAAAAGGGGATCCTTATTACGGTTTTTTACTTTTCTTTGTTATGGCAGTCGGTTTAGGTTTGCCCTACTTGGTTCTGGCTCTATTCTCTGGTAAAATCAAAAGTTTGCCGAGAGCAGGGTTTTGGATGGATGCTGTAAAGCACATTTTTGGGTTTATACTTTTGGGAATGGCAATTTATTTTGCCGAACCTCTTCTTCCTAAAGTTGTGGTAAAATATGCTCTTCCTATCTTTATGATCATTGCTGGTGTTGCTTTATTTTTTATGGATAAAAAAGCCAGTGAAATAATGGGCTTTAAAATCTTTAAAATATTTTTTAGTTCTTTACTAATTGCCGGAGCTGCTTATCTACTCTGGCCAACGGAACAAAAATCACCTGATTGGCAGTATTATTCCAATTCTGTATATGAGAATGCAATTGAAAACAATGAAAAAATGATAATTGATTTTTATGCAGATTGGTGTATCCCTTGCAAAGAACTAGATGCACTGACCTTTTCGGATGAAAAAGTAATTGAAAAGGCTGAATCATTTACTGCTATTAAAGTTGACATGACAAAAACATTATCCGATGAAACTGAAAAAGTAAGACAAAAATTTGAAATTAGGGGAATGCCCACAGTTTTAATTATAGATTCTCATGGGAATGAGGTTGAAAGAATAACTGGTTTTGTAAATGCTGAAGAGTTTCTGAAAATGATTGAGTCCGTAAAATAATTATAATTTACTTGGTTAATGATTGAAGCTTTCATATTTTTTACAGCATAAATTTTATTAAATAATTTACTGGAAATCAGATGTCTGAAGTTAGAGAAATTTTAGAAAAAAATATTGAAGAGGTAACTGTCCGCTTTGCTGGTGATTCGGGTGATGGTATGCAGCTTACGGGAACTCAATTTAGTGATACAACTGCTGTTCTTGGTAATGATTTAAGTACCTTACCAGATTATCCAGCAGAAATACGTGCCCCTGCAGGCACATTATATGGTGTTAGCGGATTTCAACTTCACTTTAGTAGTGAAGATATTCATACTCCTGGTGATGTGCCTGATGTTTTAGTTGCAATGAATCCTGCAGCCCTTAAAAAGAATATTGATGAGCTTAAACGAAATGGTTTAATGGTATTAAACACAGATGCATTTGACAAAAAAAATCTAAAATTAGCAGGATACGTAACTAATCCTTTGGAAGATGGTACTTTGGAAGGTTATGATGTTATGGATATTCCTATAACAACTTTAACTTTTAATGCTTTGGAAGGTAGTTCCCTTAACCAAAAAGAAAAATCAAGATGTAAAAACTTTTTTGCTCTTGGGTTAATGTACTGGATGTATAATAGACCAATTGAGCAGACAATAAAATGGATTGAAACCAAGTTTAAAAAAAGACCGGATATAATTGATGCTAATGAAAGGGTCTTAAAAGCAGGATATCATTTTGGTGATATTACAGAAAGATTTACAACTCGTTATACAATTGATCCTGCGAAATTAAAAGAAGGTACGTACAGAAATATTTCCGGAAATGAAGCCACGGCGCTAGGTTTTGTAGTTGCGGCTGAAAAAGCTGGTCTAAAGTTATTTTTAGGTTCTTATCCAATTACTCCAGCTTCAGATATTTTACAATATTTAAGTAAATATAAAGAATTTGGAGTTAAAACTTTCCAAGCTGAGGATGAAATAGCTGGAATCGCATCAGCTATTGGTGCTGCTTTTGGAGGAAGTTTGGCCATAACAACAACAAGCGGTCCTGGTTTAGCATTAAAAACTGAAGCGACAGGTTTAGCTGTAATGACAGAACTTCCACTTGTAATTGTTAACGTTCAAAGAGGCGGACCAAGTACTGGGTTACCTACAAAAACAGAGCAAGCAGATTTATTGCAAGCAATGTATGGCAGAAATGGTGAATCTCCAGTTGCTATAGTTGCAGCTTCAACACCAAGTGACTGTTTTAATATGGCTATTGAAGCTTCTAGATTAGCCCTTAAGTATATGAGCCCTGTAATTCTACTCACTGATGGATATTTGGCAAACGGATCAGAACCTTGGAACATACCAAGTGTTGATTCAATTCCAGAGATCAAAGTTAAATTTCATACTGACCCAAAAAGTTATCATTCTTATTCAAGAGATGAAAATTTAGTAAGACCGTGGGCTGTTCCAGGAACTCCTGGATTAGAACATAGAATAGGCGGTCTTGAAAAAGCTAATATAACGGGTGATGTTAGTTATGATCCGGATAACCATTTCGAGATGATTAAAATAAGGGAACAAAAAATACAGAATATGGCAAAATCTATTCCTGACTTAAAAGTTGAAGGAGATGAAGATGCTGATATTCTTGTTATAGGGTGGGGAGGAACTTACGGCGCCATAAAGGAAGCTGTTATCCATTCTCGTAAAAAAGGTTATAAAGTAGCACAAGCTCACTTCAAATACATTCATCCTTTCCCTAAAAATACTGAAGAAGTACTAAAAAAATATAAATACTTACTTTTACCAGAAATAAATCTTGGACAACTAGCTAAGATCCTTAAGAGCGAGTTCTTATTGCCAATCATTCAATTTAATGTTATCCGTGGCTTACCTTTTAGAGTAGGTGATATTGAAAATAAAATAGTAGAAGTGTTAGGAGGAAATAATGAGTAGCAATGAAATAAATACAGAAAAGCTAACAGCAAAGGATTTTTCAAGTGGTCAAGATGTAAGATGGTGCCCTGGTTGCGGCGATTATTCAATTCTTGCACAAGTTCAAAGAACTTTGCCGAATATTGAAAATATTGAAAAAGAAAAAGTTGTTTGGGTTTCCGGAATTGGATGCTCTAGTCGATTTCCATATTACATGGGTACTTATGGTTTTCACGGAATTCATGGTAGAGCACCTGCAATTGCAACCGGTCTCAAAATTGCTAGACCAGATTTAACTGTGTGGGTTGCTACAGGTGATGGAGATTTGCTAAGTATTGGTGGAAATCACTTTATTCATGCTTGTCGAAAAAATATTGATCTTAAAATGATTCTGTTTAATAACAGAATTTATGGTTTAACCAAGGGACAATATTCTCCGACCTCTGAAAAAGGTAAAGTTACAAAAACTTCGCCCTACGGAAGTGTTGACTATCCTTTTAATGCTTTGTCATTAGCTCTTGGTTCAAATGCAACTTTTGTTGCTAGATCTATTGATAGAGAGCCAAAACATATGGCCGAAATGATTGATAGGGCTGCAGGACATAAAGGATTAGCATTTATTGAAGTCTATCAAAATTGTAACATTTTCAATGATGGCGCTTTTTCTGTCCTCACTGATAAAGTGACAAAGGAAGACCATCTTTTGCATTTAGAACATGGAAAACCAATGTTATTTGGTAAGGAGAAAGATAAGGGAATTATGCTTAAAGGATTAACGCCTACAACAATTGACTTAAACGATGGTAGTCATACTATTGATGATGTAATTGTACATGATGAAAAGGATCAAGGAATGGTAAGAAGTTTTATTTTATCTCATCTTACTGATGATCCAAAATTACCAACTCCAATTGGTGTCTTCAGACAAGTCTTTAAACCGACTTATGATGAAGCAATGGTTGAACAAATTGATCAAGTTACCAAGAAAAAAGGAAAAGGTGATTTAAATAAATTGCTCTTTGAAACAAACACTTGGGAAGTTACGGATAATTAAATTTATTTGAGGCTGTTGATTTTTTTTTGGCAGCCTCAATTATTCTTCTCTTTTTAACATTCCATCGGCACTTTTAATGATTGATAATTTAGAACTATTAACATTTCTGAAATCTCACTCTCGATTTATAATCACATCTCACGTAAATCCAGATCCCGATGCAATTGGTTCTGAAATTGCTATTGCCGGTATTCTAAAACAGCTTGGTAAAGAATTTTACATTATTAATACTTCTATTACTCCATATAATATCGAGTTTTTGGATAGTGAAAATATTATTGAATACTTTAGTGAAGACAAACATTCCAAATTATTTGATGAGTGTGATGCAGCAATTATTTTAGATCTAAATCACTTGAACCGTACTGTAAGAATGGAAAAACTATTCAGGAAATTTGATGGTGATATTGCTTGTGTTGATCATCATACTAACCCGGAATATTTTAGTGAGAATAATTTTATTGATGAATCAAAATCATCAACTGGAGAAATTATTTTTGATTTCATTGAATCAACTAATGAGTTAAGTTTTAATGAAAAGATCGCTGTGGCGATTTACTCGGCAATTATGACTGACACGGGCTCTTTCAGATTTTCAAAAACCACTTCAGATCTACACAGAAAAGTGGCAATATTATTAGAATATAATTTAAGCTCAGAAGAAATTTATGATAAAATATATTCTCAATTTGAATTCAGCAGAATAAAACTTCTTGGAGAAAGTCTACATACAATTTCCATTACAGAATCCGGCAAAATTTCTTATATGATTGTAACACAAGAAAGTATGATTCATTCAGAAGGAATTGAATCTGATGTAGATGGGTTTGTTAATTTTGCTCTAACAACTAAAGGTGTGGAAATAGGTATACTATTTTTTGAATTGGAAGACGGAATTAAAATTAGTTTTCGTTCTAAAGAAGATATTCCAGTAAATAAACTTGCTGCAGAATTTGGCGGAGGTGGTCACATTAATGCTTCAGGTACACGATTGTTTGATACAAAATTAGAAGATATTGTTTCCAAAGTTTTAATTTCCGCCGATAAATTAATTTCTATTCACAAAAAAAAATAAGAGAATAAAATGCTTTTCAATCTTAAATTAAAAGCTGTAAAAACAAGTTCAAAATTACTATCAAATTCATGTGTGGTTTATTTCTGCAAAGATAACACTGGGTTCGATAAATTAATTAAGTCTAAAAAGCTTGAGATAAACAAACCTCAAGTGCAAATATTTAAGAAAGAAGAGAATGCCGAACTACGAGTTTGGAGTGATGGCAACCCAAATTTGATTCTTTTTAAAAAAGCCGAATTAAATAGAAAGTTTAATGTTGATTTCTTCAGAAATTATCTGTCTGGCTTAATTACTTCAATTGAGAAGTTATACTTAAAAAACCTCTACATAGAAGTGCCTGCTTATAACAATTACAACGAAATATTTAGTAATCAAATGCACTTTTACCAATCCTTTGCTGAAGGAATTCTGCTTGGCAATTATACCTTTGATATATACAAAACAAAGAAGGCTAAGCCAAATAATCTTTCGGTAAATTTCATTTTTGATGATACTAAAGTATTCCAACAATCATTAGCAAAAGCTGAAGCAGTAATTAATGGAGTTACTTTTGCACGCGATCTTACCAATGAACCGGCAAACACACTAACTCCCCTTGAATTTGCAAATAGAGTAACAAAGGAATTTAAAGGAAGTAATGTCTCTGTTAAAGTTTTTAATGAAAAAGAATTGCAGAAAAGAAAGATGAACGCAATTCTCAGTGTTGGAAGAGCGAGCAAACATAGACCTCAACTATTAATTGCGCATTACAAGCCTAAAGGAAAAGTGGTCAAAAAAATTGCTCTGGTTGGTAAAGGAGTTACTTATGACACGGGCGGATTATCGATAAAACCAACAAAGGGAATGTTGGAAATGAAAGCTGATATGGCAGGTGGTGCGACAGTGTTTGGAATTGTAAGAGCTGCCTCACTAAATAAACTCCCAGTTGAAATAATGGGAATAGTTCCTGCTGTTGAGAATGCAATAGATGGTAATGCTTACAAACCAGGTGATGTGATTTCTACAGCATCCGGAAAAACTATCGAGGTAAAAGATACCGATGCTGAAGGAAGAATTGTGTTAGCAGATGCACTTGAATTTGCAAGCAAACAAAAACCTGACCAAATCATTGATTTTGCAACACTAACCGGAGCTGTTGCGGTTTCACTGGGATTGTTCACAGCTGGAGTATTTACTAAGAATGATCAAATTAGTTATAAATTAATTGAATCCTCTAAATCAACTTATGAACACATTTGGAGATTACCTTTCTGGGATGAATATAATAGTTTATTAGAAAGTAAGATTGCAGATATTAGTAATTTAGGTCCTCGTTGGGGGGGTGCAATAACTGCAGGTAAATTCCTGGAGTTTTTTGTTGATGAAAATATCCCATGGGCTCATATTGATATGGCTGGTCCTGCTCTAAAACATGATCTTACTAGCTATACAAAAGATTACTGCACAGGTTATGGTGTAAGATTAATTTCTGATTACCTTGAGCAAATAAAGTAGTTAGTTTCAATAATATTGTTTTTATTCAGATTTTTGAAATTAATTTAAAAATTTCTATGCATAATTAATATTTTATTTGGTTTCTTCCAATTCATTATTTAATTTCGATTGTTGTTCCATTCACATATTGATTAATTCAAAATTTGATATTCATTAACAAATTTACGAGGAAACCAATCATGAAAAAACTTTTACCAATTTTGTTACTCCTATTCTTTTCAACTTTTGTTTATTCACAAAGTAACTGGGACTTAATTTGGACAATGGATAAAAAACCATTTATTGATGAAAAAACAGGTTCAGAAATGGCAATAGTTAAAGCCGGTTTTGATACTGATCAGGATGGTTGGGGTGAGTTTCTTTGTGCATGGACTGATTTAGAAAGAAATTTTATTTTAATGTATGAAGCTTCAGCTGATAATACCTATGACTTGGTCTGGTATTGGGAATATTCTGTTAGAGCTAATTCTTTTGCAGGTATTGAAGTTGGAGATTTTGATCAGAATGGTAAAGTAGAAATTATAACTACGATGCCAACAATTGTTACCGGGGATGAAAGTCCTGAAAGAATATGGTTCTTTGAATGGTCTGGAGTAGTCGGGGAGAATCTTTATGGCAAAGGAGAATTGGGTGCGATTGAACCTACCAGAGGATGGAATTTTGATTTGCCAGGAGGTATAGATTATAGACCTTATAGTTTAACAATGGAAGATATTGATAAGGATGGAGCTAATGAACTTATTGTTGGTGTTAGAACCGGTAGCCGTGGTGAAGAAGTGATGGTCTTTTCAATTGTTGGTGGTGAGCTATTTGGCTTTGGTGCGTTTCAGATTGAATTCAATTTTATAGAAAATTTTCAAGGTTCACTATATAGTGTTACGACAGGTGATTTAGACAATGATGGTAATCGTGAAATTCATGCTTTTGCCTGGGCTGAGAATACCGTAAGATTTTTTGAAGTAACCGGCCCTGATCAGTATCAACTTGTAACTTCTCTTGATAGTATTACAACACCAACAGATTATGGTGCTTTAGATGGTGTTGCTGTAATTGATGTTAATGATGATGGTGTAATGGAACTTTACCAGGCTGGTACCGAACCGGATAATCAATTGTTTATAGTTACAGGAATCTCTGATATTAGTCAGATTACAAAATCCGACTTCAATCCATTTTACAAAATTCCTGTTAACGCATTAGGGAAGCTGAGAACATTAACTATTGCAGATTATGATGGTGATGGAAATATTTCCCTTCTGATAGCAGGTGAAACAAACGGTCAGATTTATGATCTTGAATACAAAGGGGTAGGTGATCCTGCAGATTCAACGAGTTGGGATTTAAATGTAATATTTGACATTTATGAATACAGCGGTTTTTCACCTGATAGTATTCAAGGAGTAAGCACAATAGATCCAAGATTGTTTTACGGGTCTTTTGCTGAAGATATGGATCAAGACGGAAAAGCTGAATATTTATTTGTAAATTATAGAACGACATTCCCAGTATGGGAAAATGATAAGTATTTATTCATTATTGAGAATGATCAGGTTGTTGGCGTTGAGAATCCACAAAATGTAATACCGAACCAGATAAGTCTACAGCAGAATTATCCAAATCCTTTCAACCCAAGTACAACTATTACCTATAATCTTTCTGAAAGAAGTTTTGTTGAACTAAAAGTGTTTGATCTATTAGGAAATGAAATGAGCACTTTGATAAATAGTGAAAAAGAAGCAGGAAGTTATGATGTCAACTTTAATGCTTCTAATTTTGCGAGTGGAGTTTACTATTATACATTAAAGACCAATGGAATGGTTTTAACTCGCAAGATGTTATTACTGAAATAAGGAAGTACTTCAGGATAGTTTAAATATAAATGCCCAACTTTTCAAAAAAAGTTGGGCATTTATTATCCATAAACCTGCCCATCTTTCATTTCTAAAACTCTATCGGCAAGTTTAACTAAATCTTGGTTGTGTGTAACCATGAGTAATGTAATACCAAAGTTATTTTTCAAATCCATGAAAAGCTGATGAATATTCTCACTATTTTTTGAATCTAGATTTCCTGTCGGTTCATCAGCATAAATTATTTTTGGATTATTTATTAATGCTCTTGCTATTGCAACTCTCTGCTGCTCACCGCCGGAAAGTTCAGCCGGGAAGTGATCTTTTCTATCAAGCAAACCTACAACTTTTAGTAATTCTTCACTTTTTATAATCGCTTCTTTTTTACTTGTTCCATTTATCATTGAGGCAACTGCAATATTTTCAGCTGCAGTAAACTCCGGTAATAAATGATGAAATTGGAAAATAAACCCAATTGATTTATTCCGGAACTCCGAAATATCAATTTCTGAAAGGCCGAATATTTCAATATTATCAATTACTACCGAGCCATTATCAGGTTTTGCAAGTCCGCTTAAAATATGAAGCAACGTGCTTTTGCCTGCACCTGAAGCACCAATAATAACAGTAATTTCATTTTTATTGATAGTCAGCGAGACATCTTTCAAAACATCGATTTTGTTATCCTTACCTTTTTCAAAAGATTTGGAAATATTTTCAGCATTTAGAATCATTTAATTCTCAATTTAATTAAAAATTACTCCCACTTAATTGCATCAATTATTTCTGTTTTAAGTGCTCTATTTGCCGGATATTTTGAGGCAAAAAAAGTGAGAAGGAAAGACATTACAGTAACTGCTAAAATATCGGTTACTTTAACTTGAACTGGTAAAGTATCAATAACATATTTACTGGCATCAAGTGGATAAATATTAAAGTTAATTTGTAAGTAACAAACAAATAGTCCAATCATTAATCCTAAAATGGTACCAATTACACCTACGAGAATTCCTTCAAACATGAATATCTTTCTAATTGATCCGGTTGTTGCTCCCATTGATCTTAAAACGCCAATATCTTTCTTCTTCTCGAGTACTGACATTGTTAACGAACTTAAGATATTAAAAGCCGCAACAGCAATAATAAGTGATAATAAAATATAAGCTGCCCATCTCTCAATTAACATAACTCGGTATAAATCTTTGTGAAGATCGTACCATGTGTTTATAGATAAATCAGTACCAAACTTAGTTATTAACTCACTTTTCAATTTATCAGAGTCATCAATATCATTCAGTATTACTTCTAATCCGGTTATTTTATTATGTCTGTTCAAAATATTTTGTGCTGCTGACAATGAAGTAAAAGTATATTCTAAAGCATATTCCTTATTAC
>CAYXXW010000051.1:0-13768 GCA_964469115.1 uncultured Melioribacteraceae bacterium | reverse complement strand
CTGCACCAAATATGATTGTAGCTGGCGCTGGTTCCGGGAAAACTAGAGTTTTAACTTATAAAATTGCTTATTTGTTAGCCGACGGATTTGATCCATCATCAATTCTTGCTCTTACTTTTACTAACAAAGCTGCAAAAGAAATGAAAAATAGAATTGTTGAGCTTGTTGGTAAAAAAGCCGATAAAATGTGGATGGGTACTTTTCACTCTATCTTTGCAAGAATTCTTAGAGTTGAAGCTAAAAAAATTGGTTATGAACCAAACTTTTCAATTTATGATAGAGAAGATTCAGTTTCGCTTGTAAATAGTTGTTTGCAAGCTTTAAATATAAATTTAGATAGTATGAATGCTTCTGCAGTTCAGCATAAAATTAGTTACTTAAAAAATCAAATGATTTCACCGGAAGAATTTAGCAAGCATATTGCTTCAAATTTGATTGAGAAAAAAATTGCTGAAGTCTATCTTGAATATAACAAACGTCTTAGAGAGAATAACTCAATGGATTTTGATGATCTTCTCTTAAAGCCAATCGAGCTTTTTAATAATCATCAGAGAATCCTTTCTAAATACAGGGGAATGTTTAAATACATTCTTGTTGATGAATATCAGGACACAAATAAAGCTCAATATGAACTTCTCAAACTTTTAACTACAGCAAGAATAAAAATCTGTGTTGTTGGCGATGATGCACAAAGTATTTATGGCTGGAGAGGTGCTGAAATTAAAAATATGCTCAATTTTGAAAAGGATTTCGCAAAGGCTAAAACTTTCAGATTGGAGCAAAATTACAGATCTACTGGAACTATCTTAAAAGCGGCAGACTCAATTATTAAGAATAATACAAACCAGATTGTAAAAACATTATGGACAGAAAATCCTGACGGTGAACCGTTATCAATTATTCGCTGCACCGATGAAAAAGATGAAGCATTCCAAATTGCGAAACAAATCAAAAAAGAAATTACAGCACGTAAAATCTCCCTAAATGAAATTGCAATACTTTATAGAATAAATTCTCAGTCTAGAGCCCTTGAAGAAGCTTTAAGAAGAGAAAAGATTCCTTATAAAATCATTGGCGGCGTTGAGTTTTACCGAAGAAAAGAAGTTAAAGATATTGTTGGCTACTTAAGAGTTCTTGCTAATAAGAATGATGAAGAAAGCTTATTGAGAATTATGAATTATCCTCAAAGAGGAATTGGCAATACATCAATTAGTAAAATGATTGATTTTGCCCGAAAGCTTGATATTTCTTTATTTACAACAATGTCAAGAGTATTTGAAGTTATTGAAGTTAAAGAGAGAATTCAGAAAAATGTAAAACAGTTTAAGCTGTTTCTAGATAAGTACATTGAACTTAAAGATAAACTTTCCTTACTTGAGTTAACGTCGGCTCTAGTTGACGAGTTAGGAATTTTAAGAATGTATAAAGAAGAAAATACTCAAGATTCACTACAGAGATATGATAATATTCAAGAATTGCTTTCCGGTATAGCTGAATTCAGCCAAGATAAACCTAATGCAACAATTGATGATTTTCTGGCAGATGTATCTTTAATAACAGGAATGGATCAATATTCTGACGAAGATAATTCTGTTACTTTAATGACAATACATGCTTCAAAAGGTTTGGAATTTCCTTTAGTTTTTATAACCGGCTGTGAAGAAGATATTTTCCCGCTAAATCAAAAATTCGATTCAAACTCAAAAATTGAAGAAGAAAGAAGACTTTTTTATGTGGCACTTACAAGAGCTGAAAAGAAAGTATTTATTTCCTACGCCCGTTCAAGATATCGTTTCGGTGAGGTTGCATACCAAAGTAAATCAAGGTTTCTAGAAGAATTAGATCCTTCTACTTTCAACGAGATGAATAAAGGTACTGCAAGAAAAGGTGGAAGAAGAAGAAAAGCATTTTATGATGAGATGTATCAAGAAGATTATGATGATTTTAACCAAGAAAGAAGATCGTTCAGAGTTGGAAGCAGAATAACTCACGATATGTTTGGGAATGGTAAAGTTTTGAAGATTTCCGGCATTGGTGATATGCAGAAAGTTACAATTACATTTGAAGAGAAGGGAACAAAGACATTACTCCTCAAATTTGCTAATATTCGTTTGGCTTCCTAAATTTTAGCGAACTATAGGTTTACAAATAAAGAAGCCCAACTTAATGAAAAGTTGGGCTTCTTTATATACAATAATTTATAAAATAATTAACAATAATTAGTCACTAGCCATAATAAATAACGGTTTTGTTTCAAAACTTTTGTAATGTGGTCTTAATCGATCCATGTTATAATACTTATCCACATCAACAACCTTTTTATAACTGCTAATTACTTCAATATGTTCATTATCATATCTTCCGTTTCTTAATGTAACTAATCTACCCGAAGATCCATCAAGAATTAGATCTAATGCTAGGTTACCGTAAGCCATTGGAACTATAGAATCGATCGAATCTGGATCACCGCTTCTTACCATATAGCCTAAACGCTGGTTAATTACATTAACTCTTTTACCTTTGTTATATTTTGGAGAAAGTTCTTTCATTTTCTTAGAGATTAAATCACCAATACCACCTAACTTTTTATGACCAAACATATCAGTTTCATTATCTTCAAAAGTCATTTCAGAACTTTCATCAAGCATAGCACCTTCAGAAACCAAACATACAGAGTAGCGGCTATCGTTTGTTGCTCTATCTTCTACCATAAGTTCAGTTAAACGTTCTATGCTAAATTTATGCTCAGGAATTACGCATCTATTAGCTGCTCCAGCCATTGTTGGCAATAAAGCTGAAAAGCCGGCATAACGACCGAATACTTCAATCACTAAAAATCTTTCATGTGAACCTGCACTGGTCCTTAAAGCGTGAGTCATTGCTATCGTTCTTGTAACACAAGTACTAAAACCTATGCAGTAATCAGTGCCAGGGACATCATTATCCATAGTTTTTGGAATTGCAATTACTTTCATTCCTTGTTTATGCAGGTGTTCGCCATAACTTAAAGTGTCATCACCGCCAATGGGAATTAAGTAATCAAGACCCAGGAAATCAATATTTTTGAGAACCTCAGGAGTTAAATCATTAATATCTTCTTTATAATTTTCTTTTAGGTGCTCAGGTACATTATCTTTAGGTACATGGCTTGCCCTTGTTCTCGATGAGTGAAGAAATGTTCCGCCTGTTCTGCCCGCCCGATTTACAATATTCTCAGTTAATTCAATAAAATTTTGATTATTATCATAGCTTTTATCTCTAACAATATCAATCATTCCACCCCAGCCGCGCCTTATACCAATTACACGATATCCTTCTCTTCGTGCTCTAATTGTTACAGCTCTAATAGCAGGATTTAAACCGGGAACATCACCGCCACCGGTTAATATTCCAATCGTTCCTCTTTTTGTGTTAATATTACTCATTATGTCTCCATACGGTATTTATATTATTTAAAAATTTTTCTGCTTGGATTAAATCAAATGGAAGGGATCCACCGATCAAAATCTAACACGATTAAATAACTTATTTTTGCTGGTATAAATATAAGTTATTTATATCTTTTATGTGTCATCGCAAAGTAACTATTCGTCATTTTTTTCAGTGCTGTAGATAAAAATATTATTGAAATAAGATTTGGTAATGTCATAAAGCCAAGAGCAGCATCACCAAAACCCCATATTACTTCTAATTCAGCAATTGCACCGATAAATACAAAAAGTAAAAATACCCACTTGTACGGTAGAATTGCTTTTTCACCAAATAAGTAATCAACAGATCTATCACCATAAAATGACCAGCTTATTGCGGTCGAAACAGCAAACAATAATACAGATATAGTAACAATTTTATCGCCAAAATTAAATAGCCAACTTAAGCCTTCTTTAAATGCAAAAGAAGTAAGAATACTGCTGTTTAACAATTCACCAGTAAAGGTCGGATCAATTCTATTAACATAAAATTCAGTATGGTGCCATGCTCCCGTTGATAAAATTACTAAGCCGGTTAATGTGCAGATCATAATTGTGTCAATAAAAGGGCCTAACATTGCTACAGAACCCTCTCTGACCGCGAATTTGGTCTTAGCGGTTGAGTGGGCAATTGCAGCACTTCCTTGTCCCGCTTCATTTGAATAGAGCCCTCGTTTAATTCCCCAAAGCATCGTGTTTAGCATAACTAAAAATGAACCACTCACTGTGCCGGCAATTTCTGCAGGAGGATTAAATGCCATATTGAATATTAAACCAAAACTGTTACCCAATTCACCAAAATTTGAAAAGAGAATTAGCAAGGCTGCAAAAACATAAATTAGCGCCATGAAAGGGGCTAAATACCCGGTAACATAACCAATTCTTTTAATTCCACCAATTATTACGGCACCGACTACAAACACTAAAAATAAACCATTAACTACCTGTTGAACGGATAATTCAAAACCTTCCCAAATAACATGCTTTAATGTTAAAAAGTGAGTTGTCCCAATTGCTTGAGTAATTTCCGAATAAATTTGATCGGAAACAGTAAAAGATTGAATAGCATTTCCAGTTGCAAAAGAACAAATTACAGTAAAACTTGCAAATGCAATTCCAAGCCATTTCCATTTTTTACCCATTCCTTTTTCAATTGTGTACATAGGTCCGCCTGCTGTGTCGCCATCAGTCCCAAATTCTCTATACTTTAATGATAGAGTACTCTCGGCATATTTTAATGTTGTTCCAAAAAAGGCAGTAACCCACATCCAGAATAATGCACCTGGTCCACCGTAGTAAATTGCAGTAGCAACTCCAGCAATATTACCTATACCTACTGTTGCAGAAAGTGCTGTAGTTAAAGCTCTAAAATGATTAAGATCTCCTTCATCATTCGGATCGTCGTAGATCCCTGCTGTTACTTTTATTCCATGCCAAAAATATTTTATTTGAGGAAATCCTAGCTTAAATGTTACGTAGACACCCGTTCCAACTAGTATAATTACCATAAAGGGAATCGAGCCTAGAGGCAAGTCTTCAGAGGGGAATGTTTTGAAAAACTCATAATTTCCCGGGAATGACCAAATAGCTTCAAAAAAAGGAACTCCCCAAATGGCTAAAATTATTGCAATTATTGAGAATACTAGTATGGCGCCGTATTTTCTATTCATATACTTTTTTTTTAGAATATATTTAAGATGAATTCTAGAATACCAAGTGAATTAAGTAGAACTATAAAAATTAAAACCGGAGCAAAATATTTAACAAAAATTTTCCAGAATGTTATCAGAGTTGGATTATTTTCAAAGAACAATTCCGCACCTTGCTTCAATTCTTTAAGTGCTTTATCAAATCCCCAAACCCAGCCTACAAATATTGAAATAAGCATACCACCAAGTGGGAGTAGGAGGTTTGCTGTAAGATAATCAGCAAGATCAAAGAAGTTTAAACCAAGTATATGGAAATCTGAAAGAACATTGAAAGACAAGGCACTTGGTATTCCTATGATAAAAGTTATTCCTCCAAAAGCTAGAACTGCAGAATGCCTCTTCCATCCTTTTTCATCAACAAAATAAGAAACAACAACCTCCAATAGAGAAATTGCAGATGTTAATGCAGCAATGGTAAGTAAGGAGAAGAATAAAATTGAGAATATAAATCCACCTGGCATTTTAGTAAATACTACAGGCAAAGTGTGGAAGATTAAACCAGGACCAGCTGATGGATCTTGCTGAGTAGCAAATACTGCCGTAAAAATTGCTAATCCGGCAATTAACGCAATGAGTGTATCTAAAAGTACAATCTGAAATGAAGATGAAAATAAATTACTGTCCTTGCCTAGATAACTTCCGTAAGTCATCATAGCACCCATACCCAAACTCAATGTAAAGAATGCATGACCTAAAGCGACTAAAACCGAAAGGGGAGTAACCAATTCCCAATTAGGGTTTAATAAAAATGCAATACCTTTTTCAGAACCTGGAAGTGTAATCCCTTTTATTGCCAATATAATTAATAGTACTAAAAGTACCGGCATCATTATTTTACTTCCGCGTTCAATACCTTTCTGAATACCGAAGTAAACAAAACTCATTGTTAACCCTAAAAAGAGTATCATGAAACCTATGCTCCAAGTTGTATTTTGAATTAATGAATCAAAATGTTCACTCGAAGTTTTCATTTCACCAAATTCATAAAATGAGCCACGTGCAGCTTCAAAAATGTAGCCAAGTGACCAACCAGCGATTACAATATAATATGAGAGAATTAGAAAACCGGCAAAAACTCCCATAAAACCAACAGAAGTCCAAACCTTCGATTTAATTAATGCTTTAAAAGATCCAACCGGATTTTTCATCCCACTTCTACCAATTAAAATTTCAGCGATTAAAACTGGTAAACCAATAATAGCGATGCAAATTAAATAGATAAATATAAATGCGGCACCGCCATGTTCGCCTGCAATGTAAGGGAACTTCCAAATATTACCTAAGCCGATTGCTGATCCTGCTGCTGCGAGTATAAATCCAACTCTTGAGCCCCAATTTTCGCGGGGCGGATTTGTTAGCGGCATATTCTCCTGATTATAATGATTAGTGAGTCAATAGCTAAAATGAAACTATTAAGCAATTTATAAATAAAAGAATCAAAAACTCAACAAAAATTTGCTTTTATTTAATTAGTCATGAGTTTATAATTATGATGAATATAACATTAAAACAAGAGGACTTTTTTTACATGAATTAATAATTTTGAAAATACTATTTTGAACTTGTTAAAATTGGAATTAAGATGATTAAGTTTTTTTTTATGATTTTACTGCTTTCTATTTCTCTTGTTAAAGCGCAACCATTTAGCAACTCGATTAAAGGCAGAGTTACAGATACACAAACCAACGAACCAATATTTAATGCAAATATCTATTTATCCGGCACTGAATGGGGAACAACTTCTAACTCAGAAGGTCAATTTATGATAAAGAATATCATTCCATCCGACTATCAAATTGTTTTTTCAGTAATTGGCTATGAACCTAGATCTAAAATCATATCTGTTAAAAGTAATAAGAGTGTGGAGTTAAATATTGAGCTTGAACCAAAAGCTTATGAGCTAGAAAATGTTTTAGTAGATTCAGAATACCCGGAAAGCTGGTATGATGATTTGAAAGTCTTCAAAAAATATTTTTTAGGTCGAACTGAATTTGCGAAAGAGTGCAAAATTAAAAATGAACTATACTTAGACTTTTCAAATGCAAACGATGATTTACTAATTGCAAAAATTTCACGACCTCTTGAAATAGTAAATTATGCTTTGGGATTTAAGATAAATTGTGAGTTAATTAATTTTAAATATGATGATGCAGAGGGACGTGTAAAATATTTGATTACAACATACTTTACAAAATTAGATACATTGGATGAAGAGATTAAAAAAAAGTGGGATAGTAATAGAATAGCTGCTTATTTGGGCTCGCAAGAACATTTTTTGTATGTTCTTAAAAACAATACTTTTTTAGATGAAGGATTTGAAGTATCAACTAGTATTGTCCCTTCCAATAGTGGCTACAATTTATATAGAGATATGATTTTTATCTCTGATTCGATTTTAGCAAAGTCCTCACTTAAGGATCATTCTACCTTAAACTTTAAAAATTATTTACAAGTTGAATACAATAAATCCGATAAAAAATTCAAACCGATTTCATGGCTTAAAATTTTAGGTTTAGATGTTACACTTGATAAATATGGAATCCCGATAGAAATAATGCCTTTTGAAGTTCACGGAAGTTGGTCACAATCGGGAATATCGGACATGCTACCAAGATATTATTTTGTGTTGAATAAAGAAGAAATAAAAAATTAAATATTTATTTTTGACAAAAAAAAGTCCAGCTTAAATAAAAAGCCGGACCGTAAATAACTTAATTATGATGATAAGAATTAGTCTTCAATAACAGCTAATATATCAGTTCTTTGGATGATTTTGTAATCCTTACCATCAAAAGAAATTTCTTCACCGCCGTATTTACCGAAAAGTACTTTGTCACCAACTTTCAATAATTTTTGTAATTCTTCATCTGTACCAACAGCTTCAACTTTACCAGTAGTTGGTTTTTCTTTTGCACTGTCGGGAATAATAATTCCTGATGAAGTTTTAGTTTCAGCTTCAACAAATGAAACTAGCACTCTGTCATCCATTGGTTTTACTTTCATGATTTCTCCTTTAATTTATTTTATGTTTAACAATCTATTAATTTTTGGTTTATCGAAACCAACAATTGGTCTGTTATTAACTAAAATAACCGGAACACCTGTGGTTCCTGATCTTCTTTGCATGTCTTGAGCTGCTTTTTGATCTTTTGAAACATCAATTTCTTTAAATCGAATTTGCTTTTCTCTCAAATACCTTTTGGCAGTAGTACAAAAACTGCATGTAGGCGTTGTAAACAAAATTACGTTCGGCTGAGAATTTGTGCTCATAATAACTCCATCTTTAAATAATATTTCATTTATCGTAAGATGAAGAAACAGCTTAATAGTTTCATAAAGTCAAAAAAGTTAATGCAAAATTTAAGCAAAATTTATCAAAAATATACGTATTTTTGTTTTTGTTTAAAACTAACGGTAATTATGAAATACTTAATTTTTAAGCTCACAATTATAACTTTTGCTGCATTAATTTTCAATAGTTGTCAACAAAAATTTAATATAGAAAATGTAAATTCTATTATAAGTGAAGTAAAAACTAAGTATGCTCCCGATAAAAGAGTTGCTATTTTTGATATAG
Organism: uncultured Melioribacteraceae bacterium; assembly: GCA_964469115.1. Classification (GTDB taxonomy): domain Bacteria; phylum Bacteroidota; class Ignavibacteria; order Ignavibacteriales; family Melioribacteraceae. Next base: position 5,012 of record CAYXXW010000051.1, on the reverse strand, counting down.
CAGCAGAAATTGATGAAAACAAGATTAAACTAATAGGTGAATCAAATTTAGAAGATGGAGTTAATGAATTAATGAATGAATTTGAAAAACAAAATTTATCGATTGAAAATAATGTTAACATATTACCCGATCCGAAACTAGGAGATAAAATTTACGGAATTGTTAGGCTTTCGGTTGCAAATATTAGAAGTAAACCAAGTCACCCGGCTGAATTAGCTACGCAAGCTCTTTTAGGTTCAACCGTCAATATCCTTAAAAAAGAAAATGGTTGGTACTTAATTCAAACTCCTGATGGTTACATTTCGTGGGTTGATGATGATGGTGTATATCTTGTCAATGAAGAAGAACTTAAGAATTGGAAAAATTCAGAAAGAGTTATTGTTACTGAGCAATATACTTCTGCTTTTTCAGAGCCAAAAGAAAAAAGTAATAAAATGTCTGATCTTGTTGATGGTGACATACTTAAGAAATTGAGTAATTCAGGCACCTTTACTAAAGTTGGTTATCCAGATGGAAGAGAAGCATTTGTAGTTACTAATCACTTAAAAGATTATATTAATTGGGTTAGTAACGCTGTAGCTGACAAAAAGACAATTATTAATACTGCATTTAATTTTATGGGACTACCATATTTATGGGGCGGTACTTCATCTAAAGGTGTTGACTGCAGCGGATTTACCAAAACGGTGTTTTTCTTGAACGGTGTTGTACTACCAAGAGATGCTTCTCAGCAAGTAAATATTGGTGAGTTGGTTGAAACAGACAATAATTTTGATAATTTAAAACCTGGTGATTTGCTATTTTTTGGCAGAAAAGCCACTACAGATGATAAAGAAAAAATTACTCACGTTGCAATTTATATAGGTGATATGAGATATATACATTCTGCTGGAATAGTAAGAATAAACAGTTTAGATAAAGAAGCTGAAGATTTTAATGAATATAGGTATAATACATTTATAAGAGCAAAAAGAATAATCGGCTATTATGACAATGGAGAAAATTTAGTAAAGAATAACCCGTTTTATAATTAATGTAAAATTTTTAAAACCTGAGAGGTTTAGGTGACCAATCCATGAAACTAACATTCAAGCCTTACACTTTAGAACTAAAGCATACATTTACAATTTCAACAAATTCACGCACTACAACTCCGGTTGTGTTAACTGAAATTGAACACGATGGAATTGTTGGTTATGGTGAAGCATCAATGCCCCCTTATCTTGGTGAATCACATGAAACGGTTACAAGGTTTTTATCTAAACTTGATTTAGGGCAATTCAAAGATCCATTCCAACTTGATGATATTTTAAATTATGTCGATTCTGTTCAGGAGAAAAATACTGCCGCCAAAGCCTCTGTCGATATTGCTCTTCACGATTTAGTGGGCAAAATGTTAAACCAACCATGGTTTAGAATATGGGGCTACAATAAATCAACAGCACCCGATACTACATTTACAATTGGAATTGACACAGAAGAAATTATAAAACAAAAAGTAAAAGAAGCAGATGAATTTAATATTCTTAAAATTAAACTTGGAAGCAAGGATGATAAAAAACTAATTCGAACTATTAGAGAAGTTACAAATAAACCACTAGCAGTTGATGCAAATCAAGGTTGGACAGATAAAGAAGTCGCAATTGATTTAATCCATTGGATGAAAGAACAAAACGTACAAATGGTAGAACAACCAATGCCCAAAGAGAAAGTAGATGAAATTGCATGGTTGACTGAAAAGAGTCCGCTTCCAATTTTTGCCGATGAAGGTGTTCAAAGATTACCGGATGTGATTAAAGCAAAAGGTGTCTATTCCGGAATAAATATAAAATTAATGAAATGTACTGGTTTAAGAGAAGCACACAAAATGCTTGAGTTGGCTAAAGCACTAGACCTAAAAATAATGATCGGCTGCATGACCGAAACATCATGTGCGATTTCTGCTGCATCTCAGTTAGCACCGCAAGTTGAATGGGCAGATTTGGATGGTAATCTGCTAATTAAAAATGATCCATATTCAGGCACTAAAATTATTAATGGCAAAATTTCAATTAATGAAAACCCAGGAATTGGATTAGAAAATATTTAAATAGATTTAAATTATAAGCTCCAATTCACATGATGTATATTTCTCGATTTTATTAAAAATATTAGATGTCTTATTTCCTTTGGTTAATTTTCCTTCAATAAAAAGTAAAAAAGACTCAAAATGAAAATCTTTTAGTCATTCTTGTGATACATAACACACAAAATGCTTCCGAATTATCCTTTCTTAGTGTTCAGAATATTTATTATTATAATCATTGATAATTGTAATTAATGGACAGGATTAAGAGTGCAGAATTATTCTAAAATAGTAACCGGTTTTTCTTTTCTTGATCAAAAATGGGGTGGAGTTTATTCCGGGGGAAACTACTTCATATTTGGATCGAGAAAGTCAGGTAAAACTATTCTAGCACTTAATATTATAGATCATTTAATTCAGAATACAAATAATGTTCTTTTTATAACATCTGATAGAATCAAAAATTTGGAGATCCAATCTTCTTCAATATATTTTGATATGTCTGAAGCAATTGCAAATGGTTTGCTAAAGATTGAAAAAATAAGCAGTGAATTGAATTCACTTGATAAAATAAAAGAGATTATTCAAAAAGTTAATCCTTCATTTCTTTTTATTGATGATATTTTGTATGAACAATTGGTAAACTTGAAAGTTAACTATCTTGAGTTTATAGAATTTTTAGAAGATTATAATATAACAAGTTTCTTTGTTGCTTCGGTGCCTAAGAATGAAATTCTCAAATCCATTGCCAGAAAAATTGTCGTTAATTCTACCGCGATAATCCAACTTCAAAAACAATCTAATAGAAATTACTCCGGTTTAGTTACTTTAAAACCAAATGTAGCTCACTTTGAAGGTGAATTTGAAACTACTTACAAAGTTGAGCCAATAAAAGGGTTTATTACATTTGCTGATAACGAAAGTGCAATTTTAAATATGTTGTCATCAGGGGGGAAACCGGAAATACTTAGAGATAAAAAAGAATTTGAATACTCAAATATTTATAGTGAAGATGAATTCAGATTTTTAGTGGAAAGTAAAATTGCATTAAGTGAAAGCCTTGGGGAAAGGGTAAAAATAATTATTTATGAAAAGATAAGCGACAAAATTAGCACAGTTGAATTATGTGATAAATTAAAAACCAAATTGGAAAGCGGTGATAAAATATGTTTTACGGATAAAAATTTATATATGCTCCCTGAAAAATATGAAAAAGATGCTATTCAGAAATTATTTCACAAACTGGATGATGCCGGCAAAAATTTCTTTGATGAAATTAATGATTTAGAAAATCACTTTAATAGAAAGATCCAAACGCTTAATTCAAATTTTAAGTTAATTTAACCTACTTATGACTGATACTGAAAAAATATTGAATCTCTTAGAAATTAATGAAAGCACTCCGGCATTAGTGATTGATGAGGATAGTAGTATTATATCCGGGAATTATAGCTGGTCGAAGTTATTTCACTCTCATGAAAGTGGTAAGAATTTTTATAAGTATTTCGATAAGAACACAAGTTTGCTGGTAAAGAATAGTGTGCTTGACGCAAAAACTTTTCTCAAAACTCAAAGAAGAGAAATAAATTTAGAAGTAAGTAATGATTCTAGAAAGTTCAATCTTTTAATCTCTCCTTTTAAACTCGATAAAAAGCTATACTGTTATATACTGCTTATAGATAATAAACCAATAGATGAACTCCACTTTTACCCAACTTTGGGCATTAAATCGGCAGCTATTAAATACAGCAAAATTATTGATCTGCTTAAAGAATCTCTGCCAAAATCCTTAATTGAAAAGAAAAATTTTCAATATGAAATTGATATCGAAAAGGAACCAATAGCAATAAAGGATAACGTTCAATATCTATTTACAAATAAAAGTTTTAATTATAGGTATAATTTAGGTGATCTTTCAAATACACTTGTTACATCAGAAGTAATTTTCCCAGAGAATTTACTTGCAAAAATTAAACTTGCTGAGCATGAGATTTATAATACAAAATCAGCATTTGTCATAGAAGAAAAAATTGTTAAAAATGATGTATTACAGCTTAATAATAGAATCTTGTTACTTCCAATTTTAAAGAAGGAAAATGTAGTTGGAAGTATTATGATCATTGGAACGATTGATAGTGAAAGCGAGCTTCAAAAACTATCAAAAGAGTTTGAAGAATCTGAAATTAGTGAAAATTCCACAATTGAGATTGGTGCAATAGATAAATCTGCTGAAGCAAAAATTATTTATGATAGAAATAATTATGATATCCTAGATGCAAATTTCATTGCTGCCAAACTATACGGATATAACCTTGAAGAATTTAAAGGAATGAATATAACCGAATTATTCCCTCCGGAAGAAATGCAAAAACTTTTGTTATATAGCGAAGGAAAGGGAAATTATATTTTTAATCAGCTGCAAAGCGATGGAAGTATTATAAGCGTTAATGTTATAATGGAAAATATTAAATGGGAAGATAGAGAAGCTTGTCTTGAAACTGTAACTCTAAATCAGCCGGAAGAAGAAGTAATTGAACTTGAAGATGAACCAGAAAAGCAGTTAAAGATTGAAGAAAAAGAGTTAATCCCAAAAGTAGTAAGTGAAATTAAAAGTGATAGTAAATCTGAATTTCTATCATCACTCTTTCATGAATTATTAACTCCGGTTAACGTAATATTAGGCTTTGTACAAGAAATAATTGATAGTGTAGATACACCGACAGAAGAACAAAAAGAATCAGCGCAAATAATAAAAGATAATCAGCAAATTTTACTGCAGACAATGAACACTGCTGCTCAATTTGCTCAGTTAGATGAAAATAAAATAAAACTAAAAATTGAAGAATTTGACTTAGTCAAGTATCTGGTTGACTTAAATGACAGCTATTCGCGTGATGCTGATAAAGCAAATATTAAAGTAGTCTTTGAAGATATACCAGATTCACTA
>CAYXXW010000050.1:5212-13786 GCA_964469115.1 uncultured Melioribacteraceae bacterium | reverse complement strand
GTTCTGACACGTTTGTTTTCAACTCGGGTGGGAAAATTATCAAGCAATTCTTCAACCTCCAACACAGTAGAGGTCTTAGAGAATTTTTTACCACGCTCTAAGGCTTTTGCTTTATAGTCATCTAACAATTCACGATCATTAATCATCTTAACTATTCCACTGTATAAATCATCTTCGTTATAGAATTTATCAAAATGAATATTAAGACTTCCTAAGGTTTCTTTTATTTCATTGAAAATACTTTCTTGAGCATAGTTCTTAAATACATCATTACTTACATCATCTTTTAATGAACTACCGTGCTTATCAAATATTGATTTAGCAATATCTTTTATGTACTCGCCCTGGTAATAGTCTTCAGAGAAATCAACCTTTTCGCCAAGCAATTCTAAATATCGCAATGCTACCGATTTGCCAAGAACACGCATTTGTCTGCCGGCATTATTAAAGTAATATTCTCTATCAACTGAGTAACCAATGCTTTCTAATAATTTTGCAAGTGTGTCGCCAAGTACAGCATTTCTACCGTGGCCAACTGTTAAGGGTCCAGTTGGATTAGCAGATACAAATTCAACGTTAGCCCGTTTACCACTAAACTCATTTGATAAACCAAACTTTTTACTTTCCTTATTTATAACGGCAATTAATTTATTAACATAACTTGGAGTAAAATAAAAATTTATAAATCCAGGTCCGGCAATTTCAATCTTGCTAATAATTGAATTATCCACTTCTAGATGATTAATAATTTCTTGAGCTATCTCTTTGGGATTTTTTCTTAATTGTTTGGTAAGAAGCATGGCTACGTTGGTAGAATAATCGCCATGCAAACTATCTTGAGGAACATTAAGCTGAATACTTAAATTTTTAAGATATTCTAATTTTGGGGATGCTTCATTAAATAAATCAATTAAATATTTTTTCAATAAACTCTCAACTAATTTTTATATTGTTATGAATCTGTATTTTCAATTTCAGTAATATCTGCATCGCCCCACAATTTTTCGATGTTATAAAATTCTCGAACATCTTTCTTAAATACGTGAACAACAACATCAAAGTAATCGAGAAGAACCCAATTAAGAGAATTATAACCTTCTCTGTGATAACACTTAGTTCCTTCTTTCCTTAATTTCTTATCAACCTCATCTGCAATTGCCTTAACCTGAACATTCGCGCCGGCAGAACAGATAACGAAATAATCTGCCATTGCAGTTATATTTTTAAGGTCTAAAATTGTAATATCGAATCCTTTTTTTGATTGGATATGTTCAATAATTTTATCCACTAATTCTTTTGAATCCAAATTCACTCACTTCCAATTATTGGTTTAAGTTTATAATAATCTTTCCCGATAACCAAAGAAACATCTAAAAAGTAATCTTCATTTAGCTGCTGAATTACTTTTACTTTTTCAATTCCCAATGCTTCGGCTACTTTTACTGCATTTGCCTTGTTTCCAATCCTATCAATAACAAACGTTTCATCAATATTGTAATTTATTTTCCCGTTAGTCTTGTAATTGCCTAATTCAACAACATCAAAATCTCTCACTCTAAGAAAATCAGTAAATCTATCAGCCACTCCGCTTACGCCGCATCCGTTCAAAACATCAAGCTGGATAATTTCAGCTGCTATTTGGGTTTTAGTATTAACAGTTTCCTCAGTTGGTTTCTGAACTATTTTTAAATATGCAGAATAGCTTAAGTAAACTATTAAAACAAGTAGAAAGAATATTATTAGATTGTAAAATAGATTTACCGTAGAAGTTCTTATATCCGGTTTATCATTACTGCTGCTTTTTTTAACATTTCTTTTAGGCAAACTTTATATTCCTAAGACAAATAGTTTATTCATCAATATATTAATCTAAAAATTATTGATATAAAATGAATTGGAAGTTCAAAAATACTAAATATTTAATTGTTTGCCTATCGGCTAGTCATTCCAATATCTAGAAAATGGAGAAAAACTTCTACTATAATTATAGCGGTTGTAGTAACTATAAGGTGAATTTGAAAATTGAAGGCTGATGTTGAAATCTTCAGATGGACGGTAATTAATTCTTGCGTTATCTATGTATACACCATTTATTGATTTTGTGAAGGAATCACCTAAAGTATTATAGGGTGAGTTAACAAAGCTGGCATCAAGCTGAAAATCTAGTTTCTCGTTAAACTCGTAAGCTAGGTGATTTGTATAAACACCAAGCGAAACACCATTATTGCCAAATGCCGAGTAAGACATTCCAAACGAATGATTCATCGAAAATTTCGAAAAATCAATAAAACTAAAAAGTGACCCACTAGGATTTTGACTTAATATTCCGCTTCTTATATCAACGGGTTTGCCATCATCGCCTATGAATTGTGCAAAAGCAACAGATGAAATAAATAAAAATGTTATGATTAGTAATTTTCTCATAATATTATTTTACCCGTGAAAAATTAAATTGTTTCAAATAATAATAACTATTCAAGAATAATATAATAAATAGGTTAGACTTCCACAATCATTTCAATTTCCACTGATGAATCAATTGGAAGTTCACTTACTCCAACAGCACTTCTAACATGCTTTCCTTTTTCACCAAATACTTTTACCAACAGATCAGAAGCCCCATTTGCAACTTTTGGTTGATCGGTAAAGCCATTAGAACTATTTACAAAAACAGTTACTTTAACAATTCGCTTTATGTTATCAAGAATTTTAACTTCTGATTTAATTACACTCAGACAATTAACCGTACAAAGTTCAGCAGCTTTTATGCCTTCTTCAAGGGAAATTTCTTTACCTACTTTTCCCCTAAATTTTAAGTTGCCGTTCGCCATTGGAATTTGTCCTGCCGTAAATACCAAATTCCCAACCTTGGTTACGGGAATATAAGATGCTAAAGGTTTTGGTGCTGCAGGAATTTCAATTCCCATTTCAATAAGTTTTTCTTCAATCATTATTACCTCAATTTTAATGTTTTAAAAATAACTCATTATTTGTTATATAAAAATTCTAATTTACATCCGTAAAATATAAAATTTAAGGTTTAAGATGCATAGAGAAAAGTTTGACAACCTAGTACAAATTATGAAAAGATTAAGAAAAGAATGCAGCTGGGATAAAGTTCAGACTTTCGATTCGATAAAAGCTGCCACTCTTGAAGAAACTTATGAAGTTATTGAGGCAATTGATGAAAAAAATTATGATGAATTAAAAAATGAACTCGGAGATTTATTGCTGCATATAGTTTTCCACTCGGTGATGGGAGAAGAGAAAAACTTGTTTACAATTGAAGAAGTAATCGATTCTATAATTGATAAATTAGTTAGACGCCATCCGCATATTTTTGCTGATGTAAAAGTAGAAAACAATAAAGAAATTGAGCGTAACTGGGAAACCATCAAAATGAATGAAGGCAGAGATTCAATTTTAGAGGGTATTCCTAAAAACTTGCCCGAGCTGCAGAAAGCGACACGAATGCAAGAGAAAGTCTCCAAAATCGGTTTTGATTGGGAACATAAGGAAGATGTTTGGAAAAAAGTGATTGAAGAAATTGAAGAGATGCACGAAAGTGAAAAAACCGGAGATAAAGATTTATTCGAAAAAGAAATGGGTGACGTGTTTTTTGCACTGATAAACTACTCTAGATTTTTAGGCATAAACGCAGAGAATGCTTTACGCAGAACGAATAAAAAATTTATTAACAGATTCAGATATATTGAAGAAAAATTGAAGGATCAAGATAGAGCAATTACTGAGAGCTCTCTTAAAGAAATGGATAAATATTGGGAAGAAAGTAAAAAGTATTTCAACTAGATTTGAGAAAGAAAAATTTTCTTACTCAAAGGTGAGTTGGAATGACAATAAATCAAATTCTAAATTTATAGAGTCTTGATATAATTATTTGCCCTCAGAAGAACCAAATTTTTCGTAAGCATTAATAATGTCTTTTACCAGCTTATGTCGTACAACATCAGATTTGTTAAAGTAGATAAACCCAACGCCTTCAACATTTTTTAAAATTTTCTCAACTTGTACTAATCCGCTCTGAGTTTTAGGCGGTAAATCTATCTGAGTAATATCTCCAGTTATTATTGCTCTTGAGTTAGGTCCAATTCTTGTTAAAAACATTTTCATCTGTAGACTGGTGGAGTTCTGAGCTTCATCTAAAATAATATACGAATTATTCAAGGTTCTTCCTCGCATGTAGGCTAAGGGCACAATCTCAATAATATTTCGCTCAATGTAATTTTTAAGCTGATCAGCAGTAAGCATATCTTGGAGAGCATCGTATAAAGGTCTTAAGTATGGATCAATTTTTTCTTTGAAGTCACCGGGTAAAAACCCTAAACTTTCACCTGCTTCAACTGCAGGGCGAGCTAAAACTATCTTTTTAACTACTCCCTTTTTAAGTTGAGCAATTGCAAAAGCAACAGCTAAATAAGTTTTACCGGTTCCGGCTGGACCAATACCAAAACAGATATCATTTTCACTCATCATTTTTACATATTCAAATTGAGTGTCAGTTTTAGCTTTAATTGCATCTTTCTTAGTATAAAGCACAATTGAGTTATAGTCACCGTTACTTATGATCTCTTCACCCTCAATTGTAAGATCTATTATTGTTTTTACATCTGCCGGTGTAAGTTTATTGGTAGTATTCAACACGTAGATCATCTCTTTAAATATTTTTTCAACTGATGCAACTTCTTCGGCAACACCTTTTATGGTTGCTACATCACCCCTAATACTAATTGAAGCTGAAAGTCTTTCTTCGAAAGGAGCTAAATTAGTATCATTAAAGCCAATAAGGCTTTGTAGGTCAACGTTATCCAGCTGTATTTTTTTTTCTATCTGTGTAATTATCACCTCACTAAAATAAAAAAGGGATATCCTGAAAGAATTTATAGAATGCTCGCAATTAACATTCAAAAACTTTTAGGATATCCCTCAAAAAATAAATTAAACACAAATCAGATTAAAACTATTCCATTGGAGCTGGTTTATAATTTGCTCTAATTTTGTTGAATTTTGCAGATTCATCTTCTGTAAGATTAGGAACTTTGAATACTTGTTTTGGATAAATTAAGTCAGGATTTTTAATTTGATCTCTGTTGGCATTGTAAATATTTGGCCATGCAAATCCATTTCCATAATGTTCACCTTTCTTTGCAATACCCCAAAGATGATCGCCACGTACTACTTGGTACATAACTTCTTTAGGAGCTTCTTGCCAAGCATCAAGCATCTTTTGAAGTTTACCATGAACTAAATCATAAAAACCTGGAAGAGCACTTAACTTGCTAGCTTTTAAAGCATCTAATTCAGCCTGTCTGTCAGCTTTTTCTGGTTTTTTAGCAGAAATATCTGCCATAAGTGCATTTACTTTTGCACTATAATCTGCAACTGCATCTGCATCAGCACCAACCATAGCGTACATTTCGTCTTGGCAATCTTCATATGCTTGAAGTGAATTTTTCTTTTCACCTAATGCGTTTACTTCAGCTTGTAAACTTTCTAATTCAGCTGTAAGATCAGCTTTTTCTGATGATAATCTTGCGATTTCAGCTTCCCACTCTTCAGTTGAAATTTCTTCTTGTGCAATTACACTAGTAGAAAAGAAAACTAACAAAGCTAATAAGGCAAGAACTTGCTTATAATATTTCATTGAATTTCTCCTTAATAATTAAACTTTTTTATAAACCTAAACTTTGTAAATTTTTTGTTGTAGCTTCTTTATCTTTAGCACATTGCTCTAATTTAGCTTCCATTTCAGCAACTTCTCTTTGAAGTTTTGTCTTATCGCTTTTTAGAGTATTAACTTCAGTACCTAAAGAAGAAATTTCACTTCTTAAAGCATTAAGTTCTGCCATTTCTTCATCACTCACACCGCAGCCGCCAAGCCCAATAGACCCAGCTAAAAATACTACTGCTAATGAAGTAGTGAATAGTTTTTTGATTTTTGTCATTTGGAATCCTCCTAATATAAAAGAATGATTTATTTTATTGCGAAAATTTTAACTTAGAAAATTAATAAACTTATAATCAACTTAAAATATAATAATTTTTTTACTTAAAAATAGAATTCTGTAAAAAAATTACTCTGTTTTAATTAGAAAATATATTAAAAATTTGAGTTTATGTCTAATTATTAATTAATGTAAATAATTTAAGAATTTGGAGTATTTTATTTTAAGTTCAGATTGTTGATAAATCTATACTGTATCACAGATAAGATACACATTATAATATAATGTTTCAATTAAAATTGTTTTTTTAACCTATAAGAATGCAACTCAAATTATTCTTTTTTCAACTAAACTGGTGAAAGAATCACCTGCAATTATAAGATGATCGAGAACCTTAATATCAAAAATATTTCCAGCTTCAATTAATTTTTTAGTGATTGCAATATCTTCTCTGCTCGGCTCTAAATTTCCACTTGGATGATTATGGACTAAAAATATGTTCGCAGAACTGTTATCAATTGCAACTTTAAAAACTTCTCTTGGGTGAACAATACTTGAATTTAAGTTCCCAATTGATATTACTTCATACTTAATAACTTGATTGGAAGAATTTAAGCAAACAACTATAAATTTTTCTTTTAATTCATCTCTCAACAATGGAATAAAAATTTCTGCAAGATCATTTGGAGATGTAATCTTTTTCTTAGAATACCATTTGTCAGAAAATTTAATTCTTCTTGCTAGTTCAAATGCTGCTGCCAAAGTAGCTGCTTTGTCTTTACCAATACCGGTTGATTTTGTAAATGATTCGACAGTACGACCAGCCAAAGTAGCAAGATTAACATCTTTAAGTAGTTTTTGAGCTACTTCAATAACTGAACTTCCTTTGGTTCCCGTTCTTAATAATATCGCAATAAGTTCTGAATCGCTTAAGCTTTGAGGCCCTTTTAGAATCAGTTTCTCTCGAGGTCTATCATCTAATGGTAATTCTTTGACTTTCATTTATTCCCACTCAATTGTTGATGGAGGCTTAGAGCTAATATCATAAACTACTCTGTTTATACCTGAAACTTCTCTTATAATTTTATTAGAAATATATTCCAAGAATTCACTATCAAATCTGTACCAATCAGCAGTCATTCCATCCGTAGAAGTAACAGCTCTTAATGCAACTACTAACTCATAGGTTCTTGCATCACCCATTACTCCAACTGTTTGAACTGGCAGCAAGACTGCAAAAGCTTGCCAAATATTATAATAAAGATTATAATCCTTCAATCCTTTGATAAATATATCATCAACATTCTTAAGAAGAGTTAATCTTTTTTCGGTAATGTCGCCTAAAACTCTTACAGCTAATCCGGGACCAGGGAATGGGTGGCGATGAACAAATTCGTGAGGAAGTCCTAACAATTCACCTATTTCTCTAACTTCATCCTTAAATAATTCTCTGAATGGTTCAATTAATTTCAAATTCATTTTCTCAGGTAAGCCGCCAACATTATGATGAGTTTTAATTGTGTGCGCTGCCGAGCCATGAGAAGCAGATTCAATTACATCGGGATAAAGTGTACCTTGTACTAAATATTCTGCATTGCCAAACTTTTTGGCTTCTTCTTCAAAAACTTCAATAAAGATATTACCTATAATTTTTCTCTTTTTTTCAGGATCAAAAATACTTTCCAGTTTTTTAAGAAATAATTTTGATGCATCTACATGAATAATCTTGAGATTATAATTCTCCCTAAACATTTTTACAACATTTTCACTTTCATTTTTTCTCATTAAGCCATTATCTACATGTACGCAAATTAAATTTTCACCAACTGCTTTCTGAAGCAAAACTGCAGCTACCGAAGAATCAACTCCACCACTTAAAGCACAGACAACTTTTGAATCCTTTACTTTCGCTCTGATCTCATTAACAGATTCATCAACAAAATTAGCCGGTGTCCAATCAGCTTTACACTTACAAACATGAAATAAAAAATTATTAATAATTGTTTTTCCAAATTCTGTATGAGCCACTTCAGGATGGAACTGTAATCCGTAAATTCCTAAATCCATGTTAGAAATTGCACAAACCGGAGAATTTTCTGATTTACCTTCCACTACAAAATTTTTGGGTATTTTTGTTATGTAATCACCATGACTCATCCAAACAGTTGAATAATTTTCTACATCTTTAAATATTGAGGAACCATCTGAGATTTCTAATTTTGCTTTCCCATATTCCCGATTTTCAGCGGGCTCAACTTTTCCATCAAAATATTGCGCAATCAGCTGCATACCGTAACAAATACCCAATATTGGAATATTAAGCTTAAACAGCTCTTTATCAATTTGTGGAGAATTATTATCATAGACACTGGTTGGTCCACCAGAAAGTATTATTCCAATTGGATTTAATTCTTTTATTTTATTTATGGGTGTATTGAATGAATAAATAATTGATTTAACTTTTTGCTCTCTAATTCTCCGTGCAATTAGCTGAGTATATTGAGAACCGAAGTCAATAACTAAAATTGTATAATGTTTAGACATATTTATAAAGTTTATTAAAAGAGTTTAAAGAAATGCCGAAAATCAAAAATAATATTGAGATTCGGCA
>CAYXXW010000050.1:0-5112 GCA_964469115.1 uncultured Melioribacteraceae bacterium | reverse complement strand
GTTCCAAACGTTTCACCTTTTGTAATTTCTTCCATATCAGCATCGATATCGACAAAAACGATATCTCCAAGCTCGCCTTGAGCATAATCAGTTATACCTATATAAACATTATTACCATCAACTTTAACCCATTCGTGATCAGTAGTATACTTTAGATTTTCAGGTACATTCATTATTTCCTCAACTTATTTTTTTGCAAAATATTTATCTATAAATGAAGTATCATAATCAGCCGATCTGAATTGTTCATTTTCTAAAACATCCATATGAAATGGAATTGTTGTTTTAATCCCGTCGATTGCAAATTCTTCAAATGCTCTTATTGATCTGGCAATTGCATGCTCCCTATCGCTTCCCCATACAATAAGTTTGGCAACAAGCGAATCATAATTAGGTGGTACTGTATATTGATTATAAACATGAGAATCAACTCTTACTCCAAATCCACCCGGGAAATGCAGATAATCGATCTTGCCAGGAGAAGGTCTAAAATTATTATCAGGATCTTCAGCGTTAATTCTAAATTCGAAACAATGGCCTCTCGGAATTCCGGGAATATCTACAATTTTATTTCCTGCTGCAACAACTATTTGCTGTTTAATAAGATCTATGTTGTTCACCATTTCAGTAACCGGATGTTCAACTTGAATCCTAGTGTTCATTTCGATAAAATAAAAGTTCTGGTGTTTATCTACTAAAAATTCAATTGTCCCCGCACCTTCGTAATTAACCGATTTAGCACCTAGAACAGAAGCTTCCGCCATTTTTCTTCTTGTTTCATCTTTAATAATTGGACTTGGTGTTTCCTCAATTAACTTTTGATGTCGTCTTTGAATTGTACAATCTCTCTCACCGTATTGATAAACATTACCGTGCTGATCGCCAACAACTTGTATCTCAACATGATGAGGATTTTCGATAAATTTTTCAAGATAGAGTTCACCATTTCCAAAAGCTGCTTCTGCTTCATTACTTGCCGTTTGATAAGCTTTTTCAATTTCATCTTCTTTCCAGACAATACGCATTCCTTTACCGCCACCGCCAGCAGAAGCTTTCAGCATCAGTGGATAACCAACTTCCTTAGCAATTGATTTGGCTTCTTTAATACTGCTCACAGCGCCATCACTTCCCGGCACAACCGGAACTCCACATTCCTTCATGGTACTTTTTGCTAAAGCTTTATCACCCATTCTATTTATCATATCGGGTGAAGGACCAATAAATTTTATATTGGATTCGGCACAAATTTCTGAGAATTCTGAATTTTCTGCTAAGAAGCCATATCCCGGATGAATTGCATCTGCTCCGGTAACTTGTGCTGCTGAAATTATACTTGGAATTTTAAGATAGCTATCTTTTGAGGCTGCTGGACCAATACAAACAGCTTCATCTGCAAAAACTACATGAAGGGACTCTTTATCTACTTCTGAGTATACAGCAACTGTAGGAATGCCCAATTCTTTACAAGTTCTTATAATTCTTAAAGCTATCTCGCCACGATTGGCGATTAGGATTTTTTTGAACAAGAGTTCTCCCACTATTTTTAAATTATCTTAACTCTTTTCTACCTTAAATAATGGCTGGTTGAATTCAACTGGTGTACCATTTTCAACTAAAATTTGAACTACCTTTCCACTAACATCACATTCAATTTCATTCATAAGTTTCATTGCTTCAACAATACATAATACCGAGCCTTCAGTAACTGAATCACCTATTTGAATATATGGATCAGCATCGGGACCAGGTGATCTGTAGAAAGTTCCTACAATTGGGGAGTTAATTGTATGTAAATTATCTTCAACCTTTTTAGCTTCAGCATCAGCTTTGCTAGCTGCATTAGCTTGGTTTAAAGAAGCAGGGATTTCAACCGGAATACTTTGTTGAACAAAACTTTGAGGATTAATAGTACCGTTTTTAGATAATTTTATTTTAAGATTACCTTCCTGTATTAATAGTTCGGTAACCTTAGCATTTTCAAAAACTTTTATAAGTTTTTTTATTTCATTTATATCCATTTTTTCTCTCAGTTTTTTATTCTTTCCATGTATTGTCCTGATCTGGTGTCAACTTTTAAAATATCACCCTGATCGATGAATAATGGAACATTTATAGTTACTCCTGTTTCTAATTTAGCCGGTTTCATTGCATTTGTAGCCGTATTACCTCTGAAGCCCGGTTCTGTTTCTACTACTTCTAACTGAACATGAATTGGAATATCAACGGTAACGATTTGATCAGTATCATCTAATAACAACTCAACTGCTTCACCTTCCTTTAAATAATTTTCACTACCGGCAAACAATTCGGTCGGAACAATTGTCTGTTCGTAAGTGTCATTATCCATTAGCACCAATCCTGCAGCTTCTTTAAAAAGATACTGGTATTTTCTTCTTTCCACTCGCACAATATCAACACCTTCACCAGATCGAAAAGTATTGTCCAATACTTTACCAGTTCTTAAATTCTTTAGTGTTGAACGCACAAAAGCGCCCCCTTTACCGGGCTTTACATGCTGGAAATCAGTGATCGTGTAGAGATCGTTTTTAAATTTTATTATTAATCCATTACGGAAATCTGATGTATCTGCCATACTTTTATAATATTTATACTAATATATAACGTTTATTTATAGCTGCGCCAAGTATTTTTCAACTTCTCTTGCCGCACTAGTTGTTTTATAATTATTTTTTACTAATTCAAGAACATCTTTAGCATTACTTTTTTCACCAGACTTAATATAATTAATTCCGGCATTAAGTAAAAAGTCAGCTGATTGTGACTCTATTTCAAAAGTTTTTGCAGCTTTCTCATAATATTTAGCTGCTTCACCATACTTTTCCATCATTTCATAAGATGCAGCCATTCCTGCTAAAGCAGTAGATTTATGCAATTGGCTATCACCGGAATAATCAGAATAGCATTCTAATGCATTTTCATATTCACCTAAAGTGTAATAAGAATGAGCTAAATAGATTTTTGCCAATTCGCCATTTACGGTGCTTCCATAGTTTTCTACAATATTCTTCAATCCAACTAATTGAGTACCGGGTTCACCATCAATAGCTTTTTGGTATTGCCCTTGTTCATAAATGGGTATGATCTGAAAAACTTGAGCAGATGCTAAAAGATTATCTTCAGCTTTTTTATTAGTATACCAAACTATTGCTAAGATAATTACTGCTAATACACCAATACCTAATATAAATTTCTGCTTGTGTTCTTCTATAAATTCCTGAGATTTATAAAATGAAGTTACCAGCTTATCTTCTTGTAATTCTTTTTTTGTAATTTTTTTCTTTTTACCGATCATAATTGACTAGTTTTTCCTATGTTAGAATCTAATTAAACGAGAAAAATAATAAATATTAGTTTTCAATCCTAATGTGATTGGAAAAAATCCAAGCATTTCCATCTAAGTAAACTTCTACTCTATACTGTCCCGGTTCAGCAACAATAAAATCTCCTTCATTGCTTTCAATAGTGCTTACAACATTACCATTTTTAATAAGTTTAATAAGAGCATTTTTTGCAGGAACAAGAACTTTTAACTTAATTTTGCCATCCATTTTTATGGTATCGCCCATCTGATAAATATTTTTACAGCACTTACCAAAAAACTTGAATCCTTTTGCATTTCCATGATAATGATTTGCTGTAAAGCATCTGCCATTTTCAAGACTATCATAAATCAATTGTTTTGAATAATCGACGGTAGAATTTTTTGTGCGAAGTTTTTTCTCTGTTAAAATATGGGTTCTTATAGATTTGAACAATACTTTATAAGGGAAAATCTCAACCTCAACAAAACCTAACACATTAACTTTATGGGCATGGGCATCAATACCGCCAATACCCACTACTTTTCTATCTTTATTTAATTCATCCCATTTTTTCAATGTTTTTATCGGAGGAGCTTTGATTGATCTGAGCGGATGAACAAAGTGATTGTACTTATTTTGATCTGTTAGTCCCTCCATCCATTCCGACATGTGATTCCAGATCTCAATACCTGTAAAATCACCAACATTCCAATCTGTCCATGGATAAGGAGGATGTTCCTTCATTGAATTTCTTTCTTCGTGGGGATGAGCAATAAACCCAATTCCGCCGGCATCTTTTACTTTTTTTACATATTCCTTTGCCGATTGCCTTGTGGAAAATGTATCGGTGATATTCATTGCAAGATAATGATTTTTATTTACCTTGTCATTAAGCTCGCAGCCAACCAGCATTAAAGTATTGTCATACCACTTTTCATATCCTTCATCCAAAGCTCTTAAAGTGTTGTGATCAGTGAGAATTATATAGTCCAGTCCAACTTCATTTGCAGTTTCTGCAATTTTCTTGGCATCTCCGGAGCCATCGGAAAATTTAGAGTGCATATGAATTGCACCAATATATTCATACATGATAAACTTAAAGTGATGTTAAAAGAATTATTTTTCTATACTTCAAATAATGTTGAGTAATGGGTAGTTTTCTCTTTTACAAGGTCTGATAATTTTGTCATTAAAATATCAACTCTTTCATTTTCTGCTTCGTCTGCTTCTTCCCAAGCTTCTTTAGATTTGTAAACATACAATTCTTGAAAACTGTTCTCTTTCGATTTCTGTTCAAACACTGAGTAACTTTCTAAACCATCTGATTTTATTATACTTTTGAGTTCTCTAACTACATCTAAATACTCCGCAAGTTTATCTGGAATTATATCGTAACTTATTGAAAATAAAACTCTACTCATTCTTTCCCTCATTTTAAAAAATTATAAGTGCCAATATAATTAATTTTTACAGGTCCTGTTAAAGTTATTTTTGTAAAAAAATCATTTTTTTTCTTAAAATTAACAATTAATTGATCGTTGCCAAAAGTTGCAAAACTTAATGGTGGATTTAGCTTGTAAATAATTGAAGTTATCAAGGCAGATGCTACAGTTCCTGTTCCGCAAGCAAAAGTTTCATCTTCAACTCCTCTTTCGTAAGTTCTGATGTAGAGATTTCCAACAGTATCCTTATGAACAAAATTTGCATTTGTTCCGTCCGGTTGAAATTCTTCCAGATCTCTAATTTTCTTCCCCAAAGTTTTCACATCAAATTTGTGGAAATCTTCTCT
>CAYXXW010000049.1:0-13990 GCA_964469115.1 uncultured Melioribacteraceae bacterium | reverse complement strand
AGTGCAATGGGTGAAGAGGAAGGATTAGATATAACGTTTGTACCTACAATAATTGTTTATGAAAATGGGAAAGAGTTGGGAAGGATTATCGAGACTCCTCAAATTTCTTTAGAAGAGGATTTGCTAAGACTTGTGAATTAAATTAACCTATAGTTGAAAATTTAAGATTTTCAGAATAATAGTCTTTCAATTTTTTCTTTATCATATTGTTTTCTTGTTCCGATAATCGATGATCATTTTCAATTATTGCGAAAGCATCATTTTTTGCCTTGACTAATAATTCTTGGTCTTCTGCCAAATCTGCAAAAAATAATTTAGGAAAACCACTCTGCATTTTGCCGAATATGTCACCGGGACCCCTAAGTTGCAAATCAACTTCAGAGAGCTGAAAACCGCTAGTATATTTCACCATCGCATTTAATCGAATTTTAGATTTATGGAAATCGATTTGAGCCTTAGATAGATAATCAAAATCAAAATTGAAGCTTTTAGTTTTTGCAGCAAGCTCATCTTTTGTAACTAAAATGCAATAGGCTTGTGTATTGCCTCTTCCAACTCTTCCTCTTAGTTGATGAAGTTGGGATAAGCCGAATCTTTCAGCATCGTTGATAATAATTATATTAGCAGTTGGAATATCGATTCCAACTTCTATTACAGTAGTTGAAATAAGTACATCAAATTCTTTATTCTTAAATCTTTGCATTGTTTCATCTTTCTCTTTCCAATTCATCCTTCCATGAAGCAATCCAATTTTTAATTCCTTCAACAAAGTAGATTTTAATTTTTCATAATAAACTTCAGCAGCCTTTAAATCCATTTTCTCTGATTCTTCAACAAGCGGATAAACAATAAATGTTTGGTAACCACTTTTGTTTTTATCAATTACAAACTTCAAAATCTCTGGGAATTTATTTTCACCTCTTAATACTGTCATTATGGGAATCCGATTTTTTGGAAGCTCTTTAATTAATGAAAGGTCAAGATCACCATAAACTGTCATAGTTAAAGTTCTTGGTATAGGTGTAGCAGTCATAATTAAAATATCCGGTGAAACACCTTTGCTTATTAGTTTACCCCTATGAGCCACACCAAATCTGTGCTGCTCATCAATTACTACTAGCCCAAGTTGATTAAAATCAACATCCTCTTCAATTAACGCATGAGTACCAATTAAAATATCAACCTTACCATCCTTAATTTCATCCTTCATTAGAATCTTGTCATTTTTTTTTGTTCCGCCTATGAGGAGTTCAATTTTGAAATTTAACAAAGATATAAATTTTGAAATTGAACGAAAATGCTGATCAGCTAAAATTTCAGTTGGTGCCATTATTACTGCTTGATAACCATTGCTCACACAAATTAAGATACTTATCAAAGCAACAATTGTTTTTCCGCTTCCTACATCACCTTGAAGTAGACGGTTCATTGGCTTTGTGCTTAGCATATCTTTTTTTATTTCGCTTAATACTTTAAGCTGGTCATCTGTGAGTTCAAAGGGTAGCGAATCTAAAAATTGTTTAATTGTTTTTTCCTCTAAATTAAATTTTATCCCTTTCGACTTTGCTAAAAAATTATATTTGCGCAACGCAACTAATGATTCTATATAAAATAATTCTTCATACTTAAATCGTTCTCTCGCTTTTTTTAGTAATTCGTCGTTTTCAGGGAAATGAATATTTTTAATTGCAGTTATTATGTTAAGGAAATGATTTTCTTCAATTATTTCTTTGGGGAGAGTTTCTGCACAAAGATCCGCATACTCATCAACTGCATTCTTAATTATTTTTCTTAACCCAATATCCCCAATATTCTTTGCTTTTAATTCTTGAGGAATTGAATAAAACGGAATTATTTTGCCTGTGTTAGTAAAGTCTTTACTTTCATCTTGAGAGAACTTGTCAAAATCCGGATGAGTAAATTGGAGATTCCCATACTTTGAAAGTACAGGTTTGCCCGAAATTGCATAATAGTCGTTTTCTTTGAAGAGTGTTTTGAAATATTTTATTCCTTTAAACCAAACGCATTCAAAATTACCGGTTGAGTCACTAAATCTTACTTTAAAAATTTGTCTTTTTCCATAATTGATGGAATCTGTTTCTTGCACTTTAGCTACAATTGTTATCTCACCATCATATCCATTCATCAAGTATTGCAAGATTTTTGAAGTAGTAAGTATATTTGTTCTATCAAGATATTTTGAGGGAAAATAGAAAAGTAAATTTTCAATCGTCTTTATTCCAATTGAGCTAAATGATTCAGCTCTTTTGGGACCTACACCACTTAAAAATTGAATTGAATCGGATAAAGATTTTGTGTGCATAATCAGATCAATTTATTGGAAAGTAAAATAAAAATAATTAGTCAATAATAATAGAGAGAAGGGAAATTGAAATTTCTAAGAGCTAAAATAAAAATTTATATTGAGTTTAATGCTCAGATTTCATATCTCTGGACATTAGCTCATAAGTTCCTTTTTTAGGATCTTTATCAAGGAAGAGAGCTCCGTAAACGGCATCAACTATTGGTGTGCTTACATCGTGTTTACGGGCAAGTTCGTAAGTAGATTGACACGTTGCAACACCTTCGGCAACCATTTTCATTGATTTAAGTATATCTTTTAATTTTTTACCTGCACCAATTTGCTCACCAACATATCTATTTCGACTGTGCTTACTGTTACATGTAACAATTAAATCACCAATACCCGATAAGCCAGAAAATGTTTCAGGTCTAGCGCCCATCTCTATTCCAATTCTAGATATTTCAGCAATTCCTCTAGTCATAATTGCGGCTTTCGTATTATCTCCGAATTTGGCACCATCAACTATCCCGGCACCAATTGCAATTACATTTTTTAATGCTCCACCTAATTCAACTCCAATTAAATCAGTTGAGTGATAAACCCTGAAATATGATGTCATAAATGCGGCTTGAATTTGCTCTGCAGTATTTTGGTCTGTTGACGCTGAAACAACCGCAGTAGGAATTTTTTTCGCAACTTCTTCAGCATGACTTGGACCAGAAAGAACCCCAATACTCTTGTCTTCAATATCCGGCAATTCATCCTTAATAATTTGTGATACAGTAAAAAGAGTCTCTTTTTCTATTCCTTTTGCAACACTTATTAAAGTAGTGTCTGAAAGGTCAAATTTTTTCATTTTTTTTAATACACTTCTGATAAATTGCGAAGGAATGGCTAGGACAATCTTATGCTGATCTTCACATGCTTCTTTGAGTGTATTGGTAATATAAATTTCTTCTGGAATTTTAATTTTTGGAAGGTATATTTTATTTTCTCGGGTGCGCTTAATGGTTTTCCAATAACCACGTTTTACTTCCCATAAAGTTACATCATGTCCGTTAGAGTGCAAAATAATTGATAGGGCAGTACCCCAACTGCCAGCTCCTATAACAGATATTCTCATTACTTATTTATTCTTTTTTGATAAAGATATTTTATTTTCACTTCCCATCATAAGTCTTTCTACATTTGCTCTATGTGTATATATAACAAGCAGAGCTAAACCAATTACAAAAGGTAATAATGTATGATAACTTTGAATATCAACACCAAATAGATTTTCCCTAATTATCATTATCAACGGAACTGAAACAGCAGCAGATATTGAAGCCAATGAAATATATTTTGAAATGTACATCACTATAGCAAATACACCAAGAGCCATTAACATATCTAGAGTAACAATAGAAACTAATACTCCTAAGCCGGTAGCAATTCCTTTCCCACCTTTAAAACCGGCAAAGATGGTCCAGATATGCCCAATTACTGCAGCAATACCTGCAATTATTTGCACAAGCGTAAAATCATCAAATGGAGTTGTGTTTGGGAATGGGAAACTTCCCAGATATAATCTTGATATAAAAACAACCGCAATAACACCTTTCATTGCATCTAGAAGAATGACAAAAACTCCATATTTTTTGCCTAATACTCTAGAAACATTGGTTCCACCGGCATTACCACTTCCAAAATTCCTGATATCGACACCTTTAACCAATTTGGTTAAAATAATGCTTATCGGTATTGAACCAACTAAATATGATAAAACAATTATGAATAGAAGATTAGGCATATTTTCCTTAAAAATTTACTAAAGTTAAGTAAATACTTTTAGATTTTCAATGAATAATAATAGTTATCAGATAACCAATTTTTTAAAGATTTCCAAATCAGATTCGCTAGTGATCTTAAAATTTTCAAATTCGCCATCGACAACTTTTACATCAAATCCAGCTTGTTTTACAAGCATTGACTCGTCTGTACCGTAGAATCCGTTTTCATTGGCTAAATCAAAAGCTTTTTTCAATATTCTGTATCTAAAAATCTGAGGAGTCTGAGCATAATAAATTTTAGATCTATCTAAATAATCAGACACAAAATCTTCTGCACTAAATAAAGTATCTCTTGCCTTTATACCAACTACAACACTATCGAAGTTCCATGCTAAATTTATAGCTTTTTCTAAAAGTGTTCTTGATAAAAGCGGTCTGGCGGCATCATGTACTAAAACTAAATCATCAGGTTCAAAATTTCCTGCAATTAATCCATTATAAACGGAATCTTGTCTTTCTTTACCACTTTTTACAATTTTGGAGATTTTATAAAAGTTGTTATTCGTCTTTATTTGATTTAATAAATCGAAATAGGATTCGTGAGCGGGGATAATTATTTCATCAATTTTTTCACAATGCTGAAATGTATTGAGGGTATAAGTAATTAATTCTTTCCCCAATACCTTTAAATATTGCTTTGGTATTGGGGAATTAAATCTAGAACCAATTCCACCGGAAGGTATAATTGCACTGGTTTTCATTTTATAATATTAGCATTGCATCGCCGTAACTTAGAAAGCGATATTTTTCTTTTAATGCCTTTTTATAATTTTTCATTACTGCATCATATCCACCAAAAGCAGCAGAAAGCATTAGTAATGTAGATTCAGGTTGATGGAAATTAGTTATTAATTTTTTTGTGATCTTAAATTCATAAGGCGGAAAGAGAAATTTATCCGTCCAGCCATAATTAGGTTTAACAAACCCCTCTGCAGTAACACTGCTCTCTAAAGCTCTGGTTGCACTAGTACCCACCACAAAAATATTTTTCTTTGCTATTAATCCTTCATTAACTATTTCAGCAGTTTTCTCAGAAATTTCAAAAAATTCAGAATCCATTTTATGTTTGGTAAGATCTTCTACTTCAACAGGCCTGAATGTTCCTAAACCAATATGAAGAATTACAGGAACAATTTTCACGCCTTTTTTCTTTATTTTTTTTACAAGATCATTTGTAAAATGAAGACCTGCAGTTGGTGCGGCAACGGAACCATCGATTTCAGCAAATAATGTTTGATAATCATCTCTATCAGATTTTTCTGTTGGTCTTTTTATATACGGAGGAAGGGGAGTTTGACCAATTTTTTCAATAGCTTTATATATATCATCACCATCGTAATTTATTCTGACAGTTCTTCCCCTTGAAGTTGTGTTATCAATAACTTCACACCAAAGTTTGTCGTTAAAATAAATACGGTTCCCAATTCTTACTTTTCTTGCGGGATCAACAATAACATCCCATATATTTTCTTCACTATTAAGTTCCCTAAGTACAAACACTTCAATTTTTGCATTGGTCCGTTCTTTATGACCGAATAATCTTGCTTGCATTACTTTTGTTTGATTAACAACAAGTACATCACCTTTAGACATATAATCAACAATATCCTTGAATTTTTTATGTTCAATATTATTCGTATTCTTTTCAAACACCATTAGTTTTGCTGAATCTCTTGGTTTAACCGGGAATTTAGCAATTGCTGTTTTAGGCATTATGTACTTAAAATCAGATAATTTCATTTAATCTCCTTATTTCATAAAATTTATTTACAGTATTGAGTAATTGTACTTATACAATATACAGCCATTGGTTTGTTCCATTCAAAACTGAAAATAAAATTAGACCAAGCTTACATTAGCAAGCTTGGTTATTGAATTTATAAAAGCTATTTAGCATCTCTTAATGCAGCTCTTGCTGCAGCTAATCTAGCAATTGGAACACGGAATGGTGAACAACTGACATAGTTTAATCCTGTTCTATGACAGAATTCAACTGAATGCGGTTCGCCGCCATGTTCGCCGCAGATACCTACTTTAAGTTTAGGATTAACTTTACGACCTTTTTGTGTGCCAATTTCTACCAATTGTCCAACGCCACTTTGATCTATACTTTCAAAAGGATCTTTTGGTAAAATATCTTTTTCTACATACATAGGTAAAAATTTACCGGCGTCATCTCTTGAAAGACCAAAAGTTGTTTGAGTTAAATCATTTGTTCCAAAGCTGAAGAATTCAGCAACACTTGCAATTTCATCTGCTGTTAATGCTGCTCGAGGCAATTCAATCATCGTACCAACCAAATAATTAACTTTTTTGCCTTTTTCCTTAAATACTTCTTTTGCAACCTTTCTTACAATTCCTTCTTGAATTTTAAATTCATTAATGTGACTTACTAAGGGAATCATAATTTCCGGTTTAACTTTTATACCTTTTTTCGCAACGTTTACAGCTGCTTCTAAAATTGCACGAGCTTGCATTTCAGTAATTTCAGGATAAGCAGTTCCTAATCGGCATCCTCTAAAGCCTAACATTGGGTTAAACTCATGTAAGGATTCAATTTTCTCCTTAACTTTTTTAACAGAAATTCCCATTGTTTCAGCCATTACTTTTATGTCTTTTTCTTCACTAGGCAAGAATTCGTGTAAAGGTGGATCCAGTGTTCTTATTGTTACAGGTCGACCTTTCATTACTTCAAAGATACCTTCAAAATCTTTTCTTTGATGTGGAAGCAATTTTTCTAGAGCAGTTTTTCTTCCAGCTTCATTGTCAGCTAATATCATTTCTCTAACAGCAATAATTCTATCGCCCTCAAAGAACATATGCTCTGTTCTTGTTAAACCGATACCTTCTGCACCAAAAGCAATTGCATTAGCTGCTTGATTTGGTTCATCTGCATTTGTTCTGACACCCATTGTTCTTACTTTATCGGCCCAAGACATTAGATCTTGATATGTCTTATAAACTTTGGATTTTTTAGGACTTAATTCTTTGGTAATTAATACTTGAACTACTTCAGATGGTTTTGTTTGTATTTCGCCAGCTATAACTTCACCGGTTGTTCCATCAATAGAAATGTAATCGCCTTCTTTAATAACTTTGTTATTCCCGGCTGCTTTCATTGTCCCTTTTTTGTAGTCAATTTCTAAACTGCCACATCCGGCAACACAAACTTTACCCATTTGACGTGCAACTAAAGCTGCATGAGAAGTCATGCCGCCTTTTGCAGTTAAGATGCCTTCAGAAGCATTCATGCCTTTAATATCTTCTGGCGAAGTTTCAATTCTTACAAGAATAACTCTATCACCATTTGATGCCATTATTTCGGCATCTTGAGCTGAGAATGCAACTTTACCTGAAGCAGCACCAGGACCAGCATTTAAGCCCTTAGCTAAAAGGTTTCCTTTAGAAATAGCTACTTGTTTTTGATCTAAATCAAAAATTGGTCTTAATAATTGATTTAATTGTTCAGGGTCAATTCTCATTAAAGCTTCATTCTTAGAGATTAGTTTTTCTCTTACCATATCTACTGCAATCTGAATTGCGGCGAATCCTGTTCGCTTACCAACTCTAGCCTGAAGCATCCATAACTTACCTTGCTGAATTGTAAACTCAACATCCATCATTTCTTTATAATGTTTTTCAAGTTTTTTACGGATATCATCTAAATGTTTATAAATTTTTGGACTATCTTTTTTAAGCTCACTAATTTCATGGGGAGTTCTAACTCCGGCAACAACATCTTCTCCCTGAGCGTTAAATAGATATTCTCCGTAAAATACATTTTTACCTGAGGAAGGATCTCTAGTAAAAGCAACACCAGTTCCGGAATCTTCGCCCATGTTTCCGAATACCATTGATTGAACATTCACAGCAGTTCCCCACTCGGCCGGAATGTTATTAAGTTTTCTGTAAACATTTGCTCTTTCGTTCATCCATGACTGGAACACAGCACCAATTGCACCCCATAATTGTTTTTTAGGATCTGTAGGGAAATCGTAACCGGTTCTTTTTTTAATTTCAACTTTATATTCTTCTACTAATTCTTTTAAGTGATCAGCAGAAAGTTCGGTATCCTTTGTGATTTTGTTTTTCTTTTTCTTTGCATCTAAAATTACTTCAAAAGGATCAAGATCGTGTTTATCTTCCGGTTGCAAGCCTAATACAACATCGCCGTACATTTGAACAAATCGTCTATAAGAATCATAAGCAAATCTTGGATTATTGGTTCTTTTAATGAGACCTTCTACAGTTACATCATTCAAACCTAAGTTTAGAATAGTATCCATCATTCCAGGCATTGAAGCTCTTGCACCACTTCTAATTGAAAGCAATAAAGGATTATTCTTATCACCGAATTTAGCTCCCATTACATTTTCAATTTTTTCTATTGATGCTAATACTTGTTTTTCTAATTCTTTTGGATATTTTTTCTTATTAGCGTAAAAATATGTACAGACATCAGTAGTAATTGTAAAACCGGCTGGTACAGGTAAACCAATGTTAACCATTTCAGCTAAGTTGGCACCTTTTCCGCCAAGAAGATTTTTCATTTTAGCTTTACCATCGGCTTTTTTACCACCAAAAAAATAGACATACTTTGTGTTTTTCTTTTTTGCCATTATGTAGCCTCGACTATATTATGTTAATTGAATAAGTTGATTTAAATTTTTTTATCTAAAAGTTTGTAAAATTGTTCAGGTTCTTCAAATTCCACTTCGATTTTTAAGTAATAAATATCAATATCATCCAGTTCTTTACTGAAATCCATAAGTTTAACAGCATCTTTATGAGTTGTTAACACTGAATAAGAATTTGTATCATAAAATTCCCTTCTTATTTTCTGCACTTCTTTATTCGAATAATTTTTATGATCTACAAATATAATCTGATTATTTATATTGATATTATTAATATTGAGGACGCGCAAAAAAGAGAATGGTTTTGCTATACCGCAAACTACCAGACTATTCTGCCCTTCAAAATCTTTTGTTGAATATTCCTTATTTGTTTTTACATCAAAAATTCCGGTAACTTTGTAATGACAAAAGAAAATCTCCTTATCGTTCAGATATTTTCTTATTCTCATAGGTATAGTAATTTTTGGTGAAAACTTTTTATTGATAACAACTGCATCTGCTCTTTTAATTGAACTGAAAGGTTCCCGCATTGATCCTAAAGGAATTAAACGCTGATCGAATGAATTTACATTACTTAAAAATTTTTGATCAATAACCAGAATATTAAAGTCTCTTCCAATCCATCTATGCTGAAATGCATCATCTAGAACGATGACTTCCAGATTAATATCTTTAATGAAGTTTTTTGCCCCTGCAACACGTTTTTCTGCAACCGCGGCCGGAACTTTACACTCATCGGAAACTAAATATATTTCATCGCCTGAATCTTTTGCATTCATTAAAATTTTGTTACCGTCGGAGACTAGTTTGTAGCCTTTTGTTTTTCTGCCGTAACCACGGCTCAGAACGCCCACTTTCATTGATCTTCCTTTAAGATGCTTAACAATGCTAATTACCAGTGGAGTTTTACCCGATCCGCCTACAGTCAAATTGCCAACTGAAACAACTTTAATATTAACAAATTCTTCTTTAAGATATCCTTTGTCAAAAAGTTTATTTCTTGTATTTATAACATACTTGTAAAAAATTGTTAATGGTGATAATATGAATCGTACAAATTTTAACAATTTTGTTCAGCCTCAAGTTGTAATTGTGTTAGTTTATTTCCCATTAAATTTATCTGCTCATTTGTTTCTTCAAAGGATAGTTGTTTATCTAAGTAAAACGGCTCAGAGTAAACAACAGATACTTTACTAAAAAAATAAGGTATTTCGAATTTATCCCAACTTTTTAATTTTATCTTCTTTTTATAACCGACACCAACTAGAATTAATGGTGTGTCTGCTTTTTTTGCCAGAACAACTGCACCGGCTTTCATTACTTTTTCTGGCCCTCTAGGACCGTCGGGTGTAATTGCAATAAATTGATTGTTATCCGCTTCCTTAATCAAATCTTCTAAAACCTCTTTACCGCCTTGACTACTTGATCCTCTCTTGACTTTATAGCCCCATTTATTGAGAATCTTGGTCAATATATTACCATCATTACTCTTGCTTATTATTGTACTTGGTTTATATTGTTTAAGCAGAAACCAGGGAACTAACATCGTCCCGTGCCAGAAGCCAAATACAGCATTCTTTTTTTTTAATTCGAATTCCTTTAATACTTCCTTGTTGGTTTCATTAATTTTTAATGTTTTGCAAAGAACCTCAATTACCGGGACTATCAATAAATTCCCCAGTAAACGTAATGATTTTTTTTTCACTGATTTAAGTTGCATTTAATTCAGCGTAAATAATTTCAGCAGCTTTTTTAGTGGGATTACCCTCAGTTTTTAATTTTGATTTTATAATTTTCAGTTCATTTTTTAGAGTATCATATTTTTCTTCATCAGATAAAATATCATTACAAACTCTATAAATATTCTCAGGATTTACATCATCTTGAATCAGTTCTTTTACTACAGTCTTTTCAGCAACAATATTCGCAAGTGCAATATTTTTAATTTTAATAAGTAGTCGACCGATTAAATACGTAAAATAATTTGTCTTGTAAACTACAATAAAGGGTGTTCCAATAATTCCAGCTTCCAATGTTGATGTGCCGGATTTAACTATAGCAAATTTTGAATTTTTAAGTAAATTATATGTATCGCCTTTTACTAAATAATAATTGAATTTATCCTCAAACTTTTTGAAGTAGTTTTGATCAATATTATCAGCACATGCAATAACAATCTGCATATTAAATTTTTTGCTCAATTTATCAGCAGCTTCCAGAACATCCATTAAGATTTTATCTAACTCTTGTTTTCTGCTTCCCGGTAGTAGAAGTAAAATTTCTTTTTCAGTATCAAGTTTGTATTTATTGACTAAATCAGATTTTGAAAGAAAAGTATATTCTTCAATTGATTTAGCTAATGGATGACCGACAAAATCTGAATGTACATTATTTATTTTATATAATTTCTCCTCAAAAGGAAAAAACACAATCATTCGATTAATTATCCGCTTAATTTTTTTTATTCTTCCTTTTCCCCAAGCCCAAATTTGCGGGGAAATGTAATAAATATTTTTCAATTCAAGTTTATTAAAAGTTTTAGCAATGCTTAAATTAAATCCGGGATAATCGATCAAAACAATATTTTTAATCTTTTCTTTCTCCACCAATTCAATCAAACTCTTTTTAACTTTTCTAATCAATGGAATATGCTTTATAACTTCAATGAAGCCTAGGAAAGCCATATCATTTATATGATATTTTATTTTCATCCCCTCGGCAATCATTTTATCACCGCCGATACCAAAAATCTCAATTGAGTTATCAATATTTTTCAATTCTTTAATTAGTGAAGAACCATGCAAATCTCCAGAAGCTTCACCAGCAATCATTAATAATTTTTTTCTCACCTACTTAACCATATGAATTATGAAAGCAATAATTGCAATTACTAATATGGCCTGCATTGTTCTTCGTTCAGACTTCAAACCTTTCTTAAAGTCTGGTTCAATATTTTGTTCTATATAAGTTTTGTAAGGTAATAACCTTGGAATAATTTTAGGGACATTTTCCTTATACTCTTCATAAATTCGTCCAAACTTACTTTCTAAAAATTCTTGTTCAATACCAATAATTAGTGTGTATTGAAAAACAAACCAGACAAGAGCAACAATCGGGAGATAGGGAAATAGTGCTAATGATAAAATTCCAAAACCAACATAAATTAAAATATTGCCAATGTAGAGTGGATTTCGAACGTGAGAAAATGGTCCACTTGTTATAAGCTCATTGGCTTTAACAGATGTTGTAGTTCTTGTTAAACTTCCGGCGTAAGATACTCCCCAGAATCTTAAAAATTCTCCTGAAATAATAATTATAGCTCCCAATATCCAGCTTGCTATACTTCCATTGTAAAATACTAGCATAAGAATTACAAAAGGAATTGGGGTGTAGCTTCTTAGCTTAAAAAGAGTTTTTGCTAAACTTTTCATTTATGCTTTTGTCCATCTTGTTAACCTTGTATATAGACATCTTTTCTTTTAATTGCTGCTTGATGCCGTTTTTTAATTTTCTTTTTTGTTCTTAATTGTTCAACTATTTTCTGAACATCCTCAAAAGTCTTAAATGGGTAATAAGGTAAACCATTTTGTTCACAATACTTTAATAAAGACTTTTTAGCAAAGATGAAATCACAATGTTCAGCTGCACAAGTATCCGACCAGCCATCTCCAATATATATGGTTATATCATCATCGCTCGATGAATTTAAAATATGATTTCTTTTACAATTCGCACATTGTTTGCATTCCTCGTCAGTATAAGGGAAATGGGGAATTAGTTTTCCAGTTTTATCAATTTCCAGTTTGTTGCAAAAAATAATTAAATCAGAAAAGTTTTCTCTCTTACTTATTTTATCAATGTAGAAATCCAATCCATCACTTAATACAAACAGATCTAATTCATATTTTTTCGCATATTCAATAAACTCAGTAAAATAAGGGTCCAGTTCCATTTTATCTAAAAATTTATCAAACTCTCTTTCATCAAAATCTTTTACAGTTTCGCACAGTTTTATCCAGACTTGTTGGGACGTTAATTTATTATCAAGCCACTTTTGAATTATTTTTTTCGATTTCTCAGCATCTCCAAATTTGAGGAACATATGTTCGCCAATATCTTTCTTAGTAATAGTACCATCAAAATCGATATACACTTTAAAATTTCTTTTTTGGGGATGATTCATCAAGCAGGCACACCTAATTCTTCATTGAACTGAACACCAACTAATTTAGATATACCTTCTTCTTGAATTGTAACACCGTACATATTCTCAGCGGCTTCCATAGTTCTTTTATTATGTGTAACAATAATAAATTGTGTGTTATGACTGAAATCTTTCAGCAGTTTTGTAAATCGATCGATATTTGCATCATCAAGTGGAGCATCGACCTCATCCATTATGCAGAATGGACTTGGTTTTACAAGATAAATAGCAAACAAAAGAGCAGTTGCTGTTAAAGTTTTTTCACCACCTGAAAGAAGTTCAATTCCGGTTGGACGTTTACCTTTTGGCTTTGCTACAATTTCTATTTTTGCTTCAAGCGGATCAACACCTTCTTCTAAAATTAAATCTGCTTCATCACCGGGATTAAATAATGATTGAAAAATCATTTGAAAATTAGATTTAATTTGTTCAAAAGTTTCCATAAAAACTGTCTGGGCAGATTCATTAACCTCTTTGATAGTTTTTACTAAATCTTTTTCCGACTCAATTAAATCTTCTCTTTGCTGACTAAGAAATTCCAGTCGCTCATTTTCTTCTTCATATTCAGAATATGCAAGAAGATTAATTGGGCCTAAATTTTTTATCTTATCTCTTAGTCCGTGTACCTCAGTAGAGACTGATTTAAAATCAAATGAATCAACATCAAAGAACTCCTTGAAGACTAAATCAATATCATATTCATCTTTAATATGATTAACTAAATTTTCGAAACGAATTTCGGTTTCATTTTGTTTAATCTTTATTTCGTGAATTTTATCCGAGATATTTTGTCTATCGTTTCTAATGTTATTTAGTTTCTGCTCAAACTCAGAAGACTCCGATTTCTTTTTTGATAATTTTTCTTCTGTTTTAGTAAGATCTTCAGAGAGGACGTTTTTTTCACCAGTTAATTTATCATGTTCAGATCTATGTTCTTCAATTAAAGCGCTTATTGATGCCGTTTCATCTTTAGCAAGGTTTATGTCATTATTTAATCTTTCGATTGATGAAG